>CALBKX010000023.1 GCA_937895935.1 uncultured Clostridia bacterium | reverse complement strand
GGGGAGGTGGCTTGCAGTAATGCAAGGCGGAGAGGTTAAAATATGTAAATGTTTGCTTACGCTTAACACTACGTGTTTGACTACTTGAAATACAGTCAAACACTACGTTAAAACCGCTTAAAGCAAAACATTTACATCTAAAAAGAGAACAAGGCCGATTATAATTTATATAAGCACAATATTTGTGTTAAATGAATGGTTTGCAGTAATGCAAGACTATAGAGGCTTCTCTTAATACTCTAGCGATTTGCTATTCAATATATAATTCTTGTGTTTTAAAAAAAATCAAGCAACAAGTTTTATGGTGAGCAACGATAAACCTCTCCGTCTGACAAAAAGTGGATTTTTGTCATCCACCTCCCCTTGGCAGGGGGGTAAAACACCTTTACCAACATTGCTATCTTTACCAACATTGCTATCTTTACCAACATTGTTATCTTTACCAACTTTGCTATCTTTACCCTCACTTTATTATTTTTGACTAACCTTAGAGTCCTTACCAACTAAAACTTTTCTTTCATTTCTATTAAGTTTAAAATAATTTGTCAAAACAATTTATCCACAATTTTGTACAACAGAAAAATTTTACAAATTACCAAGAAAATGTATAAATTTCAAAATTTTTCAAAAAGTTTTTTTAAACTCTTGACATTGCGGGGGGGGAGATACAATAGCCTTATAAGATATAAATTTATTTAGTTGTTATTTGTTTAAAAACAGCACAAAAAATTATCCACAAAAAGTATAAATTTGGAAAAATAAAATTTATTTATTTCCAAAAATACTTTTATTCAAAATCTCTTTAAATTGGTGGGCTATTACTTAACTAATTAAATAATATTTTATTTTTAAAAATATGGTGGAGGTATAAATGAAACCAAGAAAATTAAAAATTATAATTAGTATTTTGGCTTTATGTATATGTTTATCAGCAATGGTTGTTGGGGTTTACTCAGTAAAAATATTAAAATTTCAAACAACAGGGTCAATAGGTTTTGTTGTGCACTCATGCAAAGTTAATGTTGTTGGTACAGTAACAGGTGCAATGCGTGGTGAAGAGCATGGTTATGCTGTTGTGAATGACAAAACATACACAAATCAAGGTGCATCAAGTAGTGAAACTTGGACTGATAAGTTTGAAAAAACAACCGCAGGTGATGACAAAAATCTTATAACTGATTCGGACAAATGGAATTTAGGTGAGATTTATTTTGATGATATTCGTACAAGCAACAACGAAGTGTCCGATGTAACCATATCTTTTGTGATAAAAAACTATTCTGATTTTCCTATCAAGGCGAGTGCCAATTTTTCACAAATTTCAAATGTTACAATAACTAGTTCTGAAGTGTACCTTGATGCTTGTGAAAATGATACTCCTAAATCGGGTTCATTTAAAATACTTTATTCAATAAACGACAAAGCTTCTGCGGTTTCTCTAAATCAATTAAATATAAGTTTAAATTTCGAAAAGAATGAGGAAATGCCACCAAGTGCAAGCGACTATGGTACATTAAGTGATTACAAAAATGGAAAACAACTTACAATCGAACCAGTTTTTGCTAATTTAAAGCCTAATGAAAATGGTGAAATCGTTATTCCATCAAAACTTTTAGACGAAAATGGTGAATTGGTACATATTGATTGTGTAAATTTTGTAAGCGGAAGTATAAATTCCTCTGCTACAACATTGAAAGTGTCAGAGGGGATCGCAGACGTGATAGGCTTTTCTACTTTCCCATTTTCTATAAACACTTTGGTTCTTCCTTCAACTTTAAATTATTTTAACCTTAGCCAAGCGAACTTTAAAATTCAACTTGATGAAAATAATGCGATTTTTGGTATAAATACTGATGGTTCGGTACTTTACAAAAAAGAGGATGGTACTGTTGTGTGGGCATCTGATAATGTAACAGCATTAAACATTCCAGAAGGAGTAAAAGCCTTTCCAAACTTGACCAACAAAAATTACACATCAATTAGTCTTCCAGCATCTCTTGAATCATTTAATGGTACTTATGTTCCAAGTACTGTTGGGACAATTACTTTAGCAGATGGTTGCAAGTATGTGAGCGAAAACGAGGGAAAAATAATTCGCTCTGGAAATTCTATTATATGGACCTATAATGGAGAATATGTTGTAAACGATATTAATGGTGGTGTTTATTATTTTAAAAATTCAAATGTTACGAAAGTAACTTACAAAAGATATGCGTCTATAGTGGGAGCATTTTTGGGATCAAATATAAATTCAGTTATTTTGGAGGCTGATATGCAATTTTGGATGGGTGATAGTAATAAGATTTTTTCGTATGATGATGGAGGATACAAAGGGCGAGTGCCTTATGTGTTTGTGAAAAATGGAATCACATCAAATGATGCTTATCTTGATAACTACTATAATAAGCAAACAACAACTTCGATTGATGGATATGTTCAATGGAATTACAAAGGATAAAAAAAGTTAAGAAATTTAAAACTTAGAACTTTTGGAATTATTAGAATAAAAATAAGGACTATGCAATTTTAGATATTTGACCTACAAATTGTATAGTTCTTTTTTTAATAAATTGTTATGCTAAAAAAGTTTCAAATTTAACCTTTAACATTATTTAAAAAATATATGCCTTAATATTCAACTATTACACTAAAAATATATAGCGTTGCGATTGATCATTTTAAAACTTTTCAACTTTCTTTTTAGTTTTTTCTTTAGGTTGTTTAACTATAGGTTTTGTTACTTTAACTGCCCAATCAAATTGGTTTTCATCAATAGCGAGTATTTTTTTACATCTTTTTTGAATTAAGGCATCAAGTTCGGCAAATTCTTTTTCATAAACCTCAGGATTTCCATCTAGTTTTAATGTTATGCTTTGAACTTTGTATTTTCTTTTTGTTTCAAAGTTCTTAACTTTTTTGTTTTCCAATGCAAATTTTGCCCTCATACCTGTTCCGCTAATAAGTTCATAAACCTGAGCATTAATAACTATTTCAATGTAAGGGATTGAGTTATTGATTATATTTTCAAGGTCGACTGAAAATGGGTTAGAGTAAAGAGAGGTAATACCGTCTTTAATATAAAACGCGTGGTCAGATAATTTGTCATTAAAGCCAACTTTGTGAACAAAAACTTCTTTATTTAATTTATTTAAAATTTTAGAAAGAGAAGCTGTTGTTTCAACTTTAAAAAACACGCTATTTCCTTCCTCAAACCTTGAAAGAATAACCCCCGCTTTTGAAAGCAGATGTGCAGGTGTATCAAAATATGTTTCTTTACAATAATCGCTATTTAAATAGTTTACTTTTTGAAATTTAAGACTAGATGCAAAATTTAAAAAGTTTTTAAAGGCACCATCGTCAATAGCCTCATATTTTTTTGTTGTGGTGTTGTTAACCTTTACATAGTAGCCCAAAGTTTACCTCCAAAATTGTTTTTAATCTATGAGCGGTGGTTTTGCTTAAAAAAGTTCTATTATACATTTGCTAAATGCAAATCCTTTTTCACAGACTTGATTATGTTTGATTTACTTAAAATTTTAACTAAGGTTTAATTTTAAATAAAACGTTCATTAATTTAATTTTAACAATTAAATTTGTTTTAAGCAACTATTTGACATAATTTACAAATAAATGATTATTAAACGGGAAAATGCAGAAATTTATGTGGCAAAAAGAACGAATTTACAACTATAAAAACTGTTGACAAAATAGTACCTTTTGTGTAAAATATTCCCTAGTATTCTTATGGCTAATTTTTTTTGTGCTTGAAATTGATTGATTAATTAATTTCTTTCGCAACAAATTGGAGTTTGAATACTATGTTTTAGATGTTGCTTATCTAAAATTTAATGCGACTGGCACAGGTGGAACAACCATAACCACCGAGTAAGACTTTTGTTTTTATATGTTCAATCAAATGAACACCTTTAATTAAAGCATAAAGTGAAAAACAAAAGTATGTAACTTTTGCCAAGGCAAACTAAATTTGACCTAATTTATTAGAGGCAAAATGGTGTGTTACTCGCAAATGACAAAAGCAAAATTAACGAAGGTTGTTTTATAGGGTTGAATAAACACTTTCACAAAATTTAGTTAAAAGGAGATAAAGAATGCCTACAATTAATCAGTTGGTAAACAAAGGACGTAAAACTTTTGATAAAAAAAGTAAATCACCACTTCTAGAAGAATGTCCTCAAAAACGTGGTGTTTGCTTAAACGTTAAAACAACAACACCTAAAAAACCTAACTCAGCATTAAGAAAGGTAGCCAGAGTTAAACTTTCAAATGGTACTGAAGGTACTTGCTATATTCCTGGAATTGGACACAATTTACAAGAACACAGCGTTGTTTTAGTTCGTGGCGGAAGAGTTAAAGACTTGCCAGGTGTTAGATATCACATTATACGTGGAACACTTGACACTGCTGGTGTTGCAAAACGTAACCAATCACGTTCTAAATATGGCGCTAAAAGACCTAAAAAGTAAAAGGTAAAACTTTCTTTTTAAGTAAAAGAAATAAAAGAAAACTAAAAAATAAATATGGCAGTCGATTGCTTTTACAAAATTTATAAAGGAGAAAATAACAATGCCAAGAAGAAAAGGTAATTTTGGACGTAAAGTTTTACCAGATCCAAAATATAATTCAGTTTTAGTTGCAAAATTTGTTAACCAAGTTATGCAAGATGGTAAAAAAAGCCTTGCTCAATCTTTAGTTTATGACGCTTTTGATATCATTGAAAAGAAAACTGGTGCTAATGCTTTAGATATTTTTACTCAAGCAGTAGAAAATGTTAAACCAGTTTTAGAAACTAAAGGCCGTAGAGTTGGTGGTGCTACTTACCAAGTTCCTATGGAAATCAGACCTGAAAGAAGACAAACTCTTGCTATTCGTTGGATCGTTGACTTTGCTAGAAACCGCAACGGTGAACGTACAATGGATGAAAAAATTGCAGGTGAATTAATGGACGCATACAACAATACTGGTGCATCTATTAAAAGAAAAGATGAAATGCACAGAATGGCTGAGGCTAATAAGGCTTTTGCTCACTACAAATGGTAAAATTTTTCAATTTTTATCGTGAACTACTGCGTTTGCTGTCAAGCATTGCCACACAGTCATTTAGGGAACTAAACTCCTGCGTGGACAATACTTGCTAAAGCCTTGTATTTCACGCAAAAATTGAAAAATTCAAGTTTAACAAATTGGGTTTGAACTACTTCGTTTAGTTACTTGAGATTAATTAAGAGGATGCTAAACTACAAACCACTTTAAATTATGTTTAAAACTTCGTCTTTTACTCATTAAATTCCTTAATTTAGGTTAGTAAAGAGTATTAGATACTTGGTAATTTTTTCTTAACTAAAATTATCAAAATTAAAAAATTTCATTAAAATTTCAAGTAAGTTTTTTCTTGAAATAAAAAAAATAAATAAAGGAGATAAAAAATGGCAGCCGATTTACACTTAACCCGTAACGTTGGTATTATGGCGCACATTGATGCTGGTAAAACAACAACAACTGAACGTATTTTGTTTTATACTGGTATTAACCATAAAATTGGTGAAGTTCATGATGGTGCCGCTACTATGGACTGGATGGCTCAAGAACAAGAAAGAGGTATTACAATCACTTCCGCTTGTACAACTTGCCACTGGAAGGGTAAAAAAATAAACATTATCGATACTCCAGGACACGTTGACTTCACTATTGAAGTTTTACGTTCATTAAAAGTTCTTGATGGTGCGGTTTTGGTTTTAAGTGCGAGAGATAAAGTTCAACCTCAAACAGAAACAGTTTGGCGTCAAGCTAATCAATGTAAAGTCCCAGTTATCATTTACGTTAACAAAATGGACAGAGATGATGCTTACTTTGATAAATGTGTTGATTCTGTTAGAGAAAGACTTCACACAACTCCACTTCCATTACAAATGCCTATTGGCTTCGCAAGCGAATTCCAAGGAATTATTGATCTTTTAACAATGAAAGCATACATTCCAGAAGACGATATGGGCAAAATCATTGACGAGATTGAAATTCCTGATGAATACAAAGAGGAAGCTCAAAAACGTCACGAAGCATTAATCGAGTCTATTGTTGAACTTGATGATGCATTATTAGAAAAATATTTTGCAGGTGAAGAAATTTCACTTGACGAATTGAAAAAAGCAATAAGAACAGCAACTATCGCTAAAAAAATTACACCTATGATTATGGGATCATCTTATAAAAACAAAGGTGTTCAAAACTTACTTGATGCTATGGTAGATTATTTACCATCACCTCTTGATATTGAATCTATCAAAGGTATCAATCCAGACACAGGACTTGAAGAATCAAGAGAAGCTAGTGAAGATGCACCTTTTGCTGGTCTTGCATTTAAAATTGCAACTGACCCATTTGTTGGTGGCTTGACTTTCTTCCGTGTTTATAGCGGTAAATTAAAAGCTGGCTCTTATGTTTACAACTCAATCACTGGAAAACAAGAACGTGTTGGTCGTTTAATCAGAATGCACGCTAACAACCGTACTGAAATTCAAGAAGTAGGTGCTGGTGATATTGCTGCAATCGTTGGTTTAAAAGATACAATTACTGGTCACACACTTTGTGATGAAAAACATCCTATACAACTCGAGAGTATGGTGTTCCCAGAACCAGTCATTCAATTAGCTATTGAACCTAAAACAAAAGACCAACAAGAAAAAATGGCTCTTGCTCTTGCTAAACTTTCTAGGGAAGACCCTTCATTTAGAGTTTCAACAAACCAAGAAACAGGTCAAACAATCATCGCTGGTATGGGTGAATTACACCTTGAAATCATTGTTGATAGACTTCTTCGTGAATTTAAAGTTGAGGCAAATGTTGGTGCTCCACAAGTTTCTTACAGAGAAAGAATGAAAAAACCAGTTGAAGCTGAAGGTAAATACATCCGTCAATCAGGTGGTAAGGGTCAATACGGACATTGTTGGGTTAAATTTGAACCTTTGGAAGAAGGTAATGATGCTTACGAATTTGTTGATAAAACAGTTGGTGGCTCTATTCCAAAAGAATTTATTCAACCTATTAACAATGGTATTAACGAAGCACGTATGAATGGTGTTCTTGCTGGATACGAAACAGTTGGTTTTAGAGCTACTGTTTTTGATGGTTCATTCCACGATGTTGACTCATCTGAAATGGCATTTAAAATTGCTGGTAGTTTGTCTTTCAAAGAAGCAGCAAACAAAGCAGGTACCGTTTTAATGGAACCTATTATGAAAGTTTCTGTTGAAGTTCCAGATGACTATTTGGGTACTGTTATGGGCAACTTGACTTCACGTCGTGGTATACTCCAAGGTACTGAAAGCATTTCTGGTTCTCAAAGAATTAATGCAGAAGTTCCTCTTTCTGAAATGTTTGGTTATGCAACGGACCTTCGTTCACAAACTCAAGGTCGTGGTGTGTTCGTTATGGAACCACTTAAATATGCAGAAGTTCCAAAATCTATTGCAGAAAAAATTATGAATAGTCGCAAAAAAGACAACTAAACAGTGGAGTTTTGTTTGAATTTACTTATGGATGACACCTTAAAGGGCGTCATAACCCGTAAATTCAAATCAAAACACTACTAGGGGTTAAAGCCACTTGGCGAAGAGTATGCTTCGAAGTGTTAAAAATGTTTTAATGTTTTTGATTAATCATTATTTTCCCTCTCCTGCCAAGGAGAGGTGGCTTGCAGATATGCAAGTCGGAGAGGTTTTCTCTATGCAAATGATTGCAAAGATGTAAATGTTTGCTTAATGCTCAAGCACTTCGCATTTAACCACCAAGTGATGGAATAAAGCCACTTGGCAAAGGGGCGAGTTCAACCTAAATGTTTAATTTGGTCTTTTACTAAAACAAATATTGCTAAAAGCAAAAGCAAATTTAAAGTTTGCTATTAAAAATGCAAAAAATATTTTGCAAATTTAAATTATTGTGCTATAATGCACTCGTATACTAAAAAATTAAAGGAGATTATTTACAATGGCTAAGGAAAAATTTGACAGAAGTAAAGTACACGTTAACGTTGGTACCATTGGACACGTTGACCACGGTAAAACTACTTTAACTTCAGCTATATGCCAATATTGCGCTGCTAAAGGTATGGCAGATGCAATGAAATACGAAGATATCGATAAAGCCCCAGAAGAAAAGGCTAGAGGTATCACAATCAATACTGCTCACGTTGAGTATCAAACACCAAAACGTCACTACGCACACGTAGACTGTCCAGGACACGCTGACTATGTTAAAAATATGATTACAGGTGCAGCACAAATGGATGGTGCTATACTTGTAGTTTCAGCTGCTGATGGTCCAATGCCACAAACTCGTGAACACATCTTACTTGCACGTCAAGTTGGTGTTCCATACATCGTAGTATTTATGAACAAAATGGACCAAGTTGATGATCCAGAACTTGCAGACCTTGTTGAAATGGAAATTAGAGATTTATTAACTTCTTATGGATTCCCTGGTGACACAACTCCAATCATTAAAGGTTCAGCTTTCAAAGCTGCAGAAGCTTGCCAAGCTGGTGACCTTGATAGTGAATGGTGCAAACCTATCCAAGAATTATTGGATACATTAGATTCATATATTCCAGATCCTGCACGTGCAACAGATCAACCATTCTTAATGCCAGTTGAAGACGTATTCACAATCACAGGTCGTGGTACAGTTGCTACAGGTAGAGTAGAACGTGGTGTTGTTAATATGAATGATACAGTTGAAATCGTAGGTCTTGGTGAAAAGAAAACTACAGTTGTAACTGGTATTGAAATGTTCCACAAACTTCTTGACCAAGCTCAAGCAGGTGACAACGCTGGTATCTTACTTCGTGGTATCCAAAGAACTGATATCGAAAGAGGACAAGTTCTTTGCAAACCTGGTTCAATCCACCCACATACTAAATTCCAAGCTCAAGTTTACGTTTTAAAACAAGCTGAAGGTGGACGTCATAAACCATTCTTCAATGGTTATAGACCTCAATTCTATTTTAGAACAACTGACGTTACTGGAACAATCGAACTTCCAGCAGGAACTGAAATGGTTATGCCTGGTGATAACATCACTATGACAATTGAACTTATTAAACCTATCGCTATTGAACAAGGTTTAAGATTCGCTATTCGTGAAGGCGGGCATACAGTTGGTTCAGGTGTTGTTACAACAATTATTGAGTAATAACATTAGTGGTAAATTTTGAAATATTTCAAAATTTATGCTAACTAACATCGCAAAATTTTCGTTTTGCACATTCTTACAATTTAAAAAATTTTGATAATAACCCAATCAAAATTAATAAAACACACGAATTAACCCATCGTGTGTTTTTTTGTTTTCCTTGGTAAAATATATTTTTGAATTTTTTTTTAATTTTTCAACATTGACAAAAATTATTAATGCTTGTATTATATTAAATATGAAAAATTTTAGGGCGATTATAAAAAACTGCAATAATTTTGGTAATGATATCAAACTTGCTTCGGGTTTGATTTTAGATTTAAATAACAAAATTAATAGGCATGGATACAAAGGTTGTTCAACGCAAGAATTTGGCTCTTATTGGTTTTCATCACCAAAAGGTTTTGTGATTTTTAAAAATATTGATAAAACTATGGGATTCGTTGGTGACATTCAATTGCTTAATGAAATAGTATGCTTTAGACTTGCAAAACAAATGGGTATTGATGTGGCTGAATATATGCCAGCACAAATTAATAATGTTAAAGGGGTTGCTTCGGTTAATTTTGTAAAAAAAGATGAAAAATTGTTGTCTGCAATCGAACTTATTGGCCCTTGTGGAAGAAATATAAAAGCAATAATGCGTGCTCTTATTCCTGAAACGACAAGATATGATGTTGATTTTTCTCAAATATTCTATGGTCTTTATAGAATGACAATTTTTGACTTGTTAACTTTTCAATCAGATAGACATTTAAATAATATATCATTCATTTTAAATCAAAAAAACATTTTGCGTCTTGCGCCAATGTATGATAATGAATATTCTTTTTTTGTAACAAGTTATTTGTTTAACCATTTTGATTTTGATTTTGACTCGGTTGAAGATTATGTAGATAATTATTATATTGGAACGGGAGTAATTGGGGTTGAGCCAGTGGTTGATGTTGAAAGGATTAATTGTTACGATACATATATAAAACAAGTTGTGGAGGTTGCAAAAGTCGATTCAGATAGCGATAAAATACTGAAAAGTCTTTTAAATAAAGCGGATTTATCTTCCATATATTCAGATCTAAAAAAGGAAGGCTATATCATTAATAAAGATTATGAAAAATTCACTTGCAGTTTGATAGATTTTGCAAAAAACAGAATAAAAGCATTGTATGGTGAAAAATTAAAAAATGATTTGCAAAGATAAATAAAAAGGAGTTTTAATGGCTTTTTCCATTAAAAAATAAAAATGAAGAGTTTTAAGGCAATAATTAAAAATTATGATAAATTTAATACTAATATAAAACTAGCAAAAGGCGTTCGTTTGGTTTTAAAAAATGCTGAAACCCGTCATGGTATGGGAGGTATTTCATCTAACGCCTATGGAGAATATTGGTTTAACACAAACAATGGCAAAGCATTATTTAAAACATATGAATTATATTCTCAAAGCGATTTAAGAATGGTAAATGAAATCGTTTGCTCACGCCTAGCAAATCAATTGTCAATTCCTTGCGCAAAATATGAGCCCGCCTATTTAAATAATGCAGACAAAACTAAAGGTGTTATTTCTTACAATTTTTTAAATGAAAACCAACAAATATTTTCAATTAGCACTTTTTTTCGTGGCGAAGAAGTTGATACTTACAATGATATTATAAAAAAATTTAGAGAGAAGAAAAATCTATTTAAAATTGATTTTAATCAAATAAAAAATCAACTTTTTTCAATAATGGTGTTTGATTTGCTTACTTTTCAAACAGATAGACATTTAGATAATTTGTCAATAATAATAGAAAAAGGTGTAGTTAAATTATCTCCACTGTATGACAACGAATTTGCTTTTATAAATTTAAATTATACAGAAAAAGGAAAAGAGAATACAATTGATGAATTTGTGAATTTGTACTTTGATGGCAGAAAAATGATACCAGTAAAAAAATTAAATAGAGAAAATGGGTTGGAAAGTTATAATAATTTTGTTAAGCAAGTAGTTAATTTAGCAAATTCAAGTGAAGAATTTAAAAATAAATTTAAACAAATAATTTCAAAGGCAGATTTAAGACCAATTTATAAATCATTAATTGAAGAAGGATATGAAATAAACCCTGAATATATGGATTTTACAATTCAACTTTTAGATTATTCAAAACAAAAAATGAAACAAGCGTTTTTGGAAAAAAGTAAACAAAATGATAAGGGAAGATAAAACATATTTAAATTTAATTAAAAATTAAAAATAAATAAGTAAAAAATAATTATTTTTCAAAAAAATACATAGATTATAATTTTCCCGTAATAAATAAGACAAAAAATGCCCCCAAAAAGTTAGATACTTTTTGGGGTATTTTTTAATCTTGCTCATTATAACATTTTAACTTGTTTAAACTGAGGATTTTTATTAACCATAAAAGTGATGTTTTTTAAACTTCAATTTTATCATTTCTAAAATCATCAGGCGCTAAAAACTCTAGTATATCCATATTAAAAGCACTGCTTATTAAGTATAGTGTTGAAACTAACACATTTTCCGAACGTCCTTTTACAAGATTGCTTATTGTACCTTCTCTTAAACAAGTGATTTTAGATAATCTATAAATTGACATATTGTTTTTATATAATAGCTCTTTTATTCTTTTGCCAACAATTTTTCCAATGTTCATATGTCCTCCATACAAATATCATAAGTACGAAGCATTAAAAATATACATCATTTGAATGTTGTAAGTATTTGACTTACCATAATTCAAATGATATAATTAGTGTATGGTAAAAAGGTGTTTAATTTTTAGAAAACCTTATGAAAATATGTCCGATGCTTTATTTAATAATACATGTATGTTTTTGGAAAAATTGATTTATGAAGAAATGTATAATGTATTTTATATTGAAGAAGGGCAATATATTTTACAGTCTTTTTTAGAAAGCAAAAATGTAAAAATTTGTTATTTGGAAGGTAAGTATAACTCTTTTTTTATAGACTTTTTAGATTATAATTGTTATAAGATGAATGGTAAGATGTATGATATCTATCATTTGACGTTAAAGTTTGATTATACAGTCTTGATAAATTTTAAAGAAAGTGAAATAACTGCTGTAAATACGTTTATGCCAATCAAAAACGTCAAATATAGTTTTATTTTTGAAAATGATATACAAAGTTTTTCGGGTATTATCAAAACTAGTAAGCAAGAAATATTTGACACACTTATTTAATTTTTGATAAAATTTGAATAAAGAGAGGTAAAAATTATGGAACTTAAAGGTAGTAAAACTGAAGCAAATTTATTAAAAGCATTCGCTGGTGAAAGTCAAGCCAGAAATAAATATACATATTTTGCATCAAAAGCAAAAAAAGAAGGATTCAATCAAATTGCAGAAATTTTTGAAGAAACTGCAAAAAATGAAATGGAACACGCAAAACTTTGGTTTAAACATTTGGGTGGTATCAATGATACTTACTCAAATCTTTTGGCAGCAGCTGCTGGTGAAAATGGTGAATGGACAGATATGTATAAAAAAATGGCAATTGAGGCTAGGGAAGAAGGGTTTGAAGATATTGCCTGCCAATTTGAAGGTGTTGCAAACATTGAAAAACGCCATGAGGAACGTTATTTAAAACTTGCTAAAAATATTAAGGAAAATCAAGTTTTTGTTAAAAAAGACGAAAAAGTGTGGATTTGTACAAATTGTGGACATATTCATGTTGGAAAAAGTGCACCTGAAACTTGCCCTGTATGTAATCATCCGCAAAGTTACTTTAAAATTTTGGAAGAAAATTATTAAAAAGATTTAAATGTTTGATTTCACTTTGAGCTTTAGCATTTAACCGCTAAAAGACGGTTAAGTGCTACTCGGGTATCGTTCAAGCAAAGCATTTACATCTAGGTGAAAATAAGGACGATTATAATAAAAAAAAGTATAAAGCCACTTGGCGAGGTGTGACTTCGAAGTGTTAAAAATGTTTTAATGTTTCTGATTAATCAATATTTTTCCTCGCCTGCCAAGGAGAGGTGGCGAAAAATCTTTGATTTTTTGACGGAGAGGTTAAATATATGTAAACGATTGCTTTCACTAAAGTAACTTTAGCTGGTAGTCCACCAAATGACGGACTACCGCTTTTGTTTTACTCGCTTCAAGCAAAGCATTTACAACTCAAGGGCGGTATACTATAGCAAACAAAAAACATTTAACATCACAAACTTAAATAGTGACGTTACTTTTCTTTTCGTCTTGCGGGGAAAACTTTGATTTTTAGATGATGAAGTTTTTTATTAATGTAAAAAAGTTGTAACAGAAATGTAATTCTATTACAACTTTTTTTAAGGTTTTACACATTAAGCAATCTGCAAATGCTTTTGTTGAAAATCATAAAGATTAAATCTAATATCCAAATAATATTGAAACCAAATATTAATCTAATTATGCCTGCAACAAATTTTCCTTCTTGGAAACGAGTAATTGCTCCGCAAATCCAAGATGTAACTGGAATAATAGCCAAAATAACACTGACTATATAACCAAGACCAAAATAATCACTTTTTTTTGCCATAATAACCTCCTACACTTATAATATACTACATTACTTAATAAAAAATCTACATTTTTAATGCAAATTTTGTAAAATTATGCTATAATTTTTATATGAAAAAAATTGAAACAGTTGCCAAAAAGTCTGATAAAATATTAAAAGTTTTAGAAAAACAGTGTCCTTTTGTAACTTATTCTGCCTTAACTTGTGCTTTAAGGCAAAAGGATATCATTGTAAATGGAGTTAGAATTAAAGAAAATTCTCCTATTTTAGAAGGCGATAAAATTACAATTTATGTTCCAGACAATGCAAGCAAAAAGGATTTATTTAAAATTGTATATGAGGATCAAAATGTTATTTTTATTGATAAAGGGAAAGGCATTGAAACTTGTGATGGTGAATTTAATGTGCAAACTGAATTAATTAAACAAAACAAAAATGTTTTTGCAGTTCATCGTTTGGATAGAAACACTTTGGGGCTTGTTGTTTTTGCTAAAAACATCGAAACGCAAAAGGAACTTATCAATCAATTTAAAAAAGGAAATGTTGAAAAGTTGTATTATGCGGAAGTTGTGGGTAAAACTGAAAACCACAAAATGTTGCATGGATATTTAGTTAAAAATAAAGAAGAAAGTCAAGTCAAAATTTTTAACAACAAAATTTTAGGTGGTGTGGAAATATACACCGAATATCAAGTTCTAAAAAGTAGTGGTGGAACTTGTTTGCTTTCTGTAAAAATAAAGGATGGCAAAACCCATCAAATAAGGGCACATTTAGCATTTAACAAAATTTATATAATTGGTGATGGTAAATATGGAAAAAATGAAATTAATTCTAAATATAAAGCAAAAACACAACATCTTAAAGCGTACAAAATAATTTTTAATATTCCTCAAAATTCTTTCCTAAATTATCTTAACAATTTAAACATCGAATTAGATGAGAGGTTTTAAATGGATTTAATTAAGGATTGTTGGACTAAAAATGATTTTAATGAATTTAATAATTACCTACTTTCGCTTGCGAATATGGAAAAAGCAATTTGGACAAAGAGGATTTATGCAACACAAAAACAGACGCTTGCAATTAAAATTCCTATTTTAAGAGAACTCGCAAAAAAAATCGCAAAAGGTAATTTGCAAGCTTTTTTAATGCTTCAACCTCAAGAATATATTGAAAATGATATTTTAAGTGCATTGATAATCAATTTTATAAAAGACTTTGATTTACAAAAAGTACTTATTAACAATCTTTTAATAAATGTGGATTCGTGGGTATGCACGGATACCATTAAACCTTTTGTAAAAAGAACCGATTTTAACACAGTTTATAATTTTTCTTGTGTATTAATAAAAAGCGAAAAAGTATTTGTTAGAAGATTTGCTTTTGTTTTATTGTTGAAATTTGCAAAATATGAGGAATGTACTGATAAAATTCTTATGCTTATAGACAATTGTCATAATGAAAACGAATATTATGTAAAAATGGCAATTTCTTGGCTAATTTGTGAATTAATTATTTATTTTCCAGAAAAAACAATTAAATTTTTAAATAATTATAAAAATTTTAATAAAAATGAAAATAATATATTTATCTTAAGAAAAGTAGTGTCAAAATGTAATGATAGTTTTAGAATTAAAAATGAATTAAAAATGTCATTAAAAAGTTTAATTAAAAATATTTAACAATATTTTGATTTTTTTTAGATAATGCTGTATATTAAATATATATTTAAATATTTTTTAATTTAATTTTAAAATAAAGTTTTGGGTATGTTAGGAGGGGAAAAGTGTATATTATTCCTAGAACCACAAAGGTTAAAACTGAAATTATTAAGGGCGTCACTGCAAGTGATTTGATTTTTGTGGCAATTTGTGCTGTGGGTGCAATTGGTCTTTTTACGGCAAATTTCCCATTTCATTATTACTTTGGTTTTGTTTGGATAGGTTTTATGTTTGTTTTCTATTTTTGTAAAACAGGTGATGAAACTAGACTATACCAAACCTTAGTTTATTTATTTAGATTTTTTGCACAAACAAAATATTATTCAAAAGAGGCTAAGCGTGGAGCAATGCCTATGAAAAAAATTATTCCTTTTGAAGGGTTATATCAAGATAGGTTTATTGATTTTGGTGACTATTATGCACAGGTTATTGAAGTTAATCCTATCGTTTTCGGTCTTTTGAATGAGGAAAAGCAAGACTTGGTTATAAATGCTATGTCAAAAGCGTTAACACGTATCGCAAATGACCAAACAGCAAGCATAATTAAAATTAACAAGGCAATGATTCTTGATAATTATATTTATAATGAGGACAAAAAATATAATAAATTAATGGACCTTGAATCTGAAGGTGAAATGTCACAGGCGGAAGTTGACGTTAGAGCAGGCGTTTTTGAAGAACGTGTTGCATTAATGGAGCGTATGAATCGTCAAGACAAAATATATAAAGATTATTTTTATATTATTGTGTACGATAAAGATCGTGAAACACTTGAAACATCTGTAAATGGAATTATAAATACATTACAAAATGCTGTTACAACAATCAATTGTACGCTTGTGGTTGGACACGAATTACTTGTGTTTTTACGTGCTAATTTTGGAAAAGAATTTGACGAACGTGAACTTGAAACTATTTCAATGAACAAGTATTATGATTGGACAACACCTAATGAAATTAAGTTCCAAGCATCTAGGACCATTATTGATGGAAAACCATATAGACATTTTGCAATAACAGATTTCCCTGTTCAAGTGGGAAACGCGTGGGCCGCTCCTTTTTATTTGTTGGACCGTACAAAAGTTGTTACAAAATTTAAACCTATTCCAAGATTTGAATCTGAAAAGAAAATTGATAAAGCCATAATGGAAATGGAAAGCAAAATTATGCATGGTGGCTCAACAAGTAAAAAAATAGAATATCAAACCCACCTTCAAACTCTTAGAACATTATTACTACAATTAAAAAACAACAATCAACAGTTGTTTGAAACGAGTGTATATATCACTTGTGAAGAGCCTGCAAGAAAAGATGTTCGTGCAATTTTAAAACAAGAAGGCTTTAAGTTTAGTGAAATGTTTGGAAGGCAAGTTGATGCTTTTGTTAGCAGTAATATTTCAATGCGTAACGCTTGCAAAGAGGCTAAACGTGGTATTCCAACTGACTCTCTTGCAGCAATGTTCCCTTTTATATCATCTGCACTTCAAGATAAAAATGGTTTTTATGTTGGGGACAATGAATTTCCAGTTTTTATAGACTTTTTTAAACGTGACAGAGAACGTGTTAATAGCAACATGATGGTTATTGGTAAGTCTGGATCTGGTAAGTCATATGCAACAAAAACATTACTTGCAAACTTTGCAGCAGACAATTCCAAAATATTTATTCTTGACCCAGAAAACGAGTATACTAATCTTGCCTTAAATTTAAATGGTAAAGTAGTTGACGTTGGTTCATCTTCAATGGGTATAATTAATCCTTTCCACGTGTTTACAAGTTTAAAAGATGATTCTTTACTTGCTCAGTTGAAACAAAGAAAAAGGTCAGCAGAGGAAATCGAGCAAGAGCGATATATCGCCGAAAAAGAGGGGCGAGAAGTTATACAAGAAGAGGAAACTGAAATTGACACCTCAGATACTTTTGCTCAACATTTGCAATTTTTGGAACAATTTTTTAGAGTTATTCTTTCAGGTATGTCAAGCGATGCATTTGAAGCATTAAACTCTTGCGTGGTTGACGTTTATAGAGCAAAAGGAATAAATGACCATTCAGATTTTGCAAATATGAAACCAGAAGAATTCCCAATTTTTGATGACCTATATGAATTGATTTTAAACAGAATAAAAACCGAAAAAAATGAGTATATCAAAACCAATTTAATGGTTATTGAAACTTACGTAAAAAAATTCGCAAAAGGCGGACGTAATAGTAAGTTATGGAATGGACCTACAACTCTTGAAACAAAGGAAAATTTTATTTCTTTTAATTTTCAAAGTTTGCTTGCAAACAATAACCAAGTTATTGCAAACGCACAGATGTTAATTATTTTTAAATACTTAATGAATGAAATAATTAAAAATAAAGACTTTAACCAAAAGTACAAATTAAACAGACACATTATTGTTGCCGTGGATGAAGCCCATATGTTTATTAATCCAGAATATCCTATAGCACTTGACTTTATGGCACAAATGGCAAAAAGAATTCGTAAGTATGGTGGTATGCAAATTGTAATTACCCAAAATATTAAGGACTTTGTTGGTTCACCAGAAATTGAGCGTCAATCTACTGCGGTTATTAATGCCAGTCAGTACTCCTTTATTTTTGCACTTGCTCCTTCAGATTTAAATGACCTTGTTGAACTTTATAGAAAATCTGGTGAAATAAATAAAGAAGAGCAAAATAGTATTGTTACTGCGGGTGTGGGGCAAGCATTTGTTATCACAAGTCCAATGAACAGAACTACAGTTCAAATTAGTGCAGGTGATTATGTGAGGAAGATTTTCTCATAAAACAAAGGTGTTTTGTATGAATTTACTTATGGATGACGCAGGACGTCATAACCCGTAAATTCAAATCAAAACACCTTTAGTGGGATAAAGCCACTTGGCGAAG
>CALBKX010000022.1 GCA_937895935.1 uncultured Clostridia bacterium | reverse complement strand
TGACGGAGAGGTTTTTTAATGCATATAGTGTATTTATTTGATAAAGATATTTTTCCTCCCCTGCCAAGGGGAGGTGGCGAAAAATCTTTGATTTTTTGACGGAGAGGTTTTCTTTGTGTAAATATTTGCTTATGCTTAATAAAAAATAAAAGTCATAAAAATAGTTCTTATTAGTTAAAGCCCTGCCCGTGCGATGTGATAAAAAAGTTTGCAAGTTTTTGAAAAAAATGAAAAAGATACAAGATTTTGGATAAACAAAAAATTGACAAATTTCCAAAAAAAAATGTATAAATTTCAAAATTTTTCAAAAACTTTTTTTAATCTCTTGACATCGCGGGGGGGGGAGATATAATGACCGTGTAAGGAAATTAAATTTTTTTGTTTTTCTTGGAGAAAATTAATTGAAAGAAATTTAAGATTTCCACATTTAATGGTTTTTCAATTTAAAACATTTTTTATCAAATTAAACAAGCATTAATACATAATGCTTTAAACCCACCAACAAAATTAATTTTTTTAAAAAATAAATTTTCTAAAAAAAATTTAATTTTCTTACCAAATAAAAACAAAAAGGGGACAAAAAATGGGTAAAAGAAAATTTTCCTTTTGGCTAAGTATGGGGGCACTTTGCCTATGCTTAGCAACACTAGCATTTGGTGTTTACTCAGCAAAACAAGCACGCCTCACCACAAATGGTACAGTAAGTTTTAAAGCCAATGACTGTAAGGTTAAAGTGGTAGGCACTATTTCAAATGCAATGCGTTCTGAAAGTCTAAACTACGCACAAGTTAGTGACAAAACTTACTCAAATGATGGCAGTGGAAACACAGTATCTTGGGCAGACAGTTTCACAACAGGCGACAACTATCTAACAAGCTCAGACGCTTGGACATTTGGTGACATATACTTTGACGATATGAACATAGGAAATGATGAAGAAATAAAGTCAATAATAATCACATTGCAAATTTCTAACTATTCATCATTCCCAGTTAAAGCAAGTTTTACAGCGCCAACAGAACTTGATTCCAATCTTTCCATTGATGGCTCCGTAATGGAAGTGGTTTTGGATAAAATGACAACAACAACACCAACAACTTCTAGCCTTGTGTTAAAAATAACAGTGACAGATAAAACGAAAGAAGTAGGTAAACAAAATTTAAATTTGAGTGTTAACTTTGAGAAGTCAGAAATGCATAAATATGTTACTGATTATGGAAATATTTCTGAAAGTAGCTATGCTTCTGAATCTTATAATAAATTAAGCGTGACTAAAAATTTATCTCCTAACAAAAATGAAGAAGTGGAAATACCTGCATCAGTTTATTTAGAGGATAAAAATTTTAAATATGTTGATTGGGTTAGTTTCGAACTTAGTGAAACTTGTCCTTATAAAGTTGTTATGCCTGAGGGTGTAAAATATTGTGACTTTTATAACGACAATTATGATTATGGTAAACTTAGAATTGCTAGTATTGTATTACCAAAGACTTTCAAGTCTACAACAGTAGATAAAATTTATGCATACGAAATTTACAATAATTCAGGTAAGGATATTAGTAGTTATGTTAGTTCAGAAACCTTTGCAGTTCACACTGATATGAATGAACCAAGTGTACTTAAAACTACATCTGATGGCATAGTTTATTATCCTGACACAGCAAAAAATAAAGCTTACATTTTGGGTATTAGAAAATCAGGGGGTGAAATTACTTTACCTGAAAACATAGAAGGTTTGCCTTGGGAATTAAAAAATAGACCATTCGCTGGATATGATGGAAAAATTTATGTTTCCGAAACAAACTCTACATATGCTTCAACAGGAGATATCTTGTATGAAAAAGCTAACAAAAGAGCTATATGGATTTCAAAAAAAGAAAATATAGTTATTCCTAAAGAAATTGAAGATATAGAATATATATATTATAAAGCGTTTCATCCAGAAGTTGTTAAAAAAGTAACAGTTGAAACAGGAAATACAGTATATGCATCAAATGGAGATGTGTTGTATGATTTAAATAATCATGATACACAATGGGTTTCGCCTAAAGAATCAATAATAATTCCAGAAAATTTAACAGGAGATTTCCGTGATAATATTATACCTAGTACCGTAACTAATATTACCGTTGAAACAGGAAATACAGTATATGCATCAAATGGAGATGTGTTGTATAAATCTCAGAGTGGCACTCACGTATGGGTTTCGCCTAAAGAATCAATAATAATTCCAAAAGAAATTAAAAGTCAATATTTTAATATTCCTTATAGTGTAAGAAATGTTTCCGTTGAAACAGGAAACACGATTATAGCTTCAAATGGAGATGTAATATATAGAATACAAGATGGTTCGCTAGTGAGTCAAGTCTGCTCTTTAGTAAAATCATCAATTACAATTCCTAAAGAAGTAGTCAAAGGAATAAGCAGATACACTTTTGGTAGTTATGCAGTAGATTATACAGAAATTAATGTAGACCCAGAAAATACAGTATATGCATCAAACGGAGATGTTTTATATGAAAAAAGTACTGGAACTCCTTTATGGATTACATCAAGAAAAGAAACAATAACATTGCCAAAAGAGTTAGAATCTTTATCCAATTTGAGTGATTCGTCATTACCAACAAATCAACATGTATATGTTGAGTCAGGAAGCAAGTTTTTAGCATCAAATGGAGATGTGGTGTATAGATTGGATGAAGGCTACGAAGGTCGTGCAATATGGTTTGCACAAAGAGAATCAATTATTATTCCTGCAGAATTCACGGATATTGCTACAACAATTCCTTCTAAAATCAAAACCATGACTGTAGCACCAGGTAACACATCTGTTGCAATTAAAAATGATGTTCTATATAGTATATCTACTGGACAAATAATTTGGGTTTCACCAAATGTAGAAGAAACATTAACATTACCAGAAGGAGTGAAAGTAGTATATAGTGGCAGTATAGACAATGGAATATTAAAAACATTAAATTTACCAAAAACTTTAACTTCAATTATTGGAGTTCCATCAACAGTCAAAACTATAACTGTTGATTCTGGTAACACAACATATAAAATAGACGAAAGCGGTAATTTAGTAACAATTTCAGACAATACAATTGTTTGGACAAAACCAGCAAATTAAAATATTAAATTAAAAAAATCATCAAGTTTATACTTGGTGATTTTTTATGCTTTCTATAAAAACATAGTAGAAAAAATTATATTGTAAATATTCAAAACATAATAATTTAAAAAATTTATTTAATTTTGCCCTTAATTTATTTTAATTTTTATTTTTTATTATGATAAACTAAAAATAGAAAATATTTTTAAAGGAGCTAAATCTATGGCAAACAATATTAAAGAGGAAAAAGTTTTAAATGAGATTATGAAAAATTTTGGAGATTGGTTTAATAGTGAAAATGCACCTGAAATGACTCACAAACTTTATCCATACACAAATTTATTTAGTCCTATTCAAGTTAACAGGTTAAAACTTAAAAACAGAATTGTTATGGGACCAATGGGAAACATTAGTATGAGTGAGGAAAGTGGAAGACCAAATCATCAAATGATTGCATATTTTTCTGAACGTGCAAAAGGCGGTGTTGGTTTAATTACAACAGGCTTGGTTCCAGTTAGTCATAAAATTGACCCTAGTGTAACAGAACTTGGTAATTTAACTTATTTCCCTAGAATAGATAGGAGCCGTTCTAATCTTGCAGGTTGGAGAGATTTAGCCTATGCTTGTCATTCAAACGGGGCTGCCGTGTTTATCCAATTAACTGCTGGACTTGGAAGAGTAGGTAATCCACAGTGCTTGGTTAACTCGCTAAAATTGCCAGTTTCCGCTTCATGGAATCCTAATTACTATATTCCTCAAATACCTTGCAAACCTTTGTCTTCTCACAAACTAAGAAAAATTATTAAAAATGCAGGACAAGCTTCGGCGGATGCAAAAGCTTCGTTAATTGATGGTGTATATTTACATGGCCACGAGGGGTATTTAATGGAGCAACTCACAAACCCTGCCTTTAATCGTAGAAAAAT
This sequence comes from uncultured Clostridia bacterium, assembly GCA_937895935.1. GTDB lineage: Bacteria > Bacillota > Clostridia > Christensenellales > UBA1242 > HGM11367. Next base: position 3,515 of record CALBKX010000022.1, on the reverse strand, counting down.
TGGACATTTTTCGTCTTGGCAAGCATTTGGTATCGATATGGTTAAAGAAATAAGAAACAGAGTTGGTGATAATTATCCAATTATGTACAGAATAGATTTATCACTTGCACTCAATGCGACTTATGGCGAGAAAATGGCAAAAATTAAATCTTTAAAAAAGTTCCGCAAAGAACGTAGAGTGGAAGAAACTTTAACCTATATGAAAAACTTAGTGGAAGCAGGTGTAGATATGTTTGACGTTGACCTTGGTTGTTATGACAACTGGTGGTTGCCTCATCCTCCTGCAAGTATGCCATCTGGTTGCTTTTTGGAAGTAAGTAAGCTAGTTAAAGACTATTTTAAAGAAATAGGTCTAAAATCAAATGCTGGGCTCGATGTCCCAATTGTTGCAGTAGGTAAACTTGGATATCCAGACTTTGCAGAAAAGGCTTTAAGAGATGAAAAATGTGATATGATTATGCTTGCTCGTCCTCTTCTTGCTGACCCAGAGTGGGTAAACAAAGCTTATGCTGGAAAAGTGGATGAAATCATCCCTTGCATTGGCTGTCATGAGGCATGTATTAAAGAATTTGTTGACGGCGGACATCCTCAATGTGCGGTAAATCCAAGGACAGCATTTGAGTTTGAGTTTTCAAAAGAAATTCCACAGGCTGTTCAAAAGAAAAAGGTTGCAGTTATTGGTGCTGGACCTGCTGGAGTGGTTGCGAGTAAAACATTGATTGAGCGAGGGCATAAAGTTGACCTTTACGAAAAAACGGATAAAATTGGCGGTATGTTGATACCTGCTGGTAAAGCAAAAATAAAATACGAGATAGAGAACTATAGAAAATATTTGGAAAATGTAGTAAATACATTAGAAAAAAACAAAAACTTTAGTTTGCTTTTAAACACAGAAGCAGATGAACAATTGTTAAAATCAAAAAAATATGATGCCATAGTGGTTGCTACTGGCTCAAAGCAAAATAAAGTTAAAATTGAAGGTGTGGATAATAAAAATGTCGCATATGCAGTTGATGTATATAATAATCCAAAACTCATTAAAAAAGCTGAAAATATTACAATTATTGGAGGTGGTGATAATGGTTGTGAACTTGCATATATGCTTGCATATGAGTATGGGAAAAACGTAAACATAGTTGATGTTGCTCCAAACTTTATGACTCACACTTGTACAGCAAATTGTGGACATATTTTGCATTATTTAGAGCAAAAAGGAGTAAAAGCGTACAACTGTACAAAAACATTAAAAATAGAAAAAGACAAAGTTATAATTAGTCAAAACGTTTCAAAAACAGTACCAAATCCATACAACACTTGGCAACCTATTCTACCTGAAAATATAAAAAACCCTCTTGCTAAAAAAATTAAAGATCAATATGAAACTAAAGAACTCTTAACAGATTTTACTATAATAGCATTTGGCACTTCATCCAATAACGATTTGTTTTATAAATTGCAAAGCCTAAATGTTGCAAAGGAAATATATAATGTTGGTGACTCAAATAGACAAGGCAAGGTGTTTACTGCAGTAAAAACAGCATATAGAAGATGTAGAGATATTTAAACATAAAAAATTGAAACTTTAATTAAGTTTAGCAACTTGCAATAAAAGTAAGTGACTAAGGTAACCACAAAAGCGATGTATTTTAAATATAGGCAACTCTGACATAAGCCACTTTGTGGTGTGGTTTGTCGATTTCTTAAAATAATTAAAAAACAAAAGGGGGAGAAAAATGAAATTAACTCAAGAAGAGCAAAAAATTTTAGACGGCGACCAAGGCGAAACAATGGCAAAAATAATGAAAACCGTTGTTGAGTTTGGTGATGTTTTTGGTGCAAAAAAATTAATTCCAGTCACACACGAAGGGCATCTTGTTACGTCATTTGGAATAGGTCTTATTAAACCACTTTTCAGAATAATGGATGAAATTATTTCTGCAGGAATAACAAGTAAGGTTAAATTTACAGTTGACCCACGCCCTATAGACTATGTAAACGTAAAATGTAGTCCTTTGAATAAATTAATTTTTAGTAAAATAATGTATTCCCAACAAAAACGTTATGAGCAACAATTAAAGAAAATAGGACTTAGAAACGAAAATGACTTTACTTGCACTTGCTATTTAGATGAAGTAAACAATATTCCAAAATATGGAGATATTCTATGCTGGGCAGAAAGTTCCGCTGTTGTCTATGCAAATTCTGTGTTGGGTGCAAGATGTAATAGAAATAGTGGAATGTTGGATATTTTTTCTTGTATATTAGGTAAAGTGCCAGAATTTGGACTTTTAACAGATGAAGGCAGAAAAGCAGACTACATTATTGAAGTTAAAACATCCACAATTCCAGAAGCACAAGTTTTAGGTAGTGCAATTGGTTTAAAGGTTATGGAAGATGTTCCATATGTTGTTGGACTAGACAAATTTTTAGGCGATAAATTAGATGATAAAACAAAATCATATTTAAAAGATTTTGGTGCGGCGACTGCCTCAAATGGCGCAGTTGGTCTTTATCACATCGAAAATCTAACACCAGAAGCGGTAAAGTTTGGTAAAAAACTGATAAAAGATAATGCTAAAATTTATGTGATTGATGATGCGGAGTTGGAAAGAGTTAAAAATTCTTATCCAGTGCTATGGAAAAAACCAAATAAAAAAGCAGAACTTGCATTTATTGGATGTCCGCATTTATCATATTTACAACTTGTTTCTTGGGCAAATAACATTATTGATAAACTAAAAGCAAATGGGCGAAAACGTGTTAAAGTAAGAACTATTTTAACAACAAGTCCGCAAGTGAGAGAAAAGTTTTCAAAAACAGAACTTTTTAAAGAGTTGGGGAAAACAGGTGTCAAAATATCTTGCATTTGTCCACTAATGTACACAAATAATCCCCTTGCAGGAAAGCACAGGATAGCAACTTGTTCAAATAAATTAAGAACGTATTCTTCAAGTAGATATTATATCGATGAAGAAATGTTGAATTTAATTTGTTAAAAGGAGATATATTTTTATGACTAAAGTTTTTAAAGGAAGAGTCATTGCTGGAGGGAAATTGACTGGCGAGGCGGTAGTTAGCAAACAAGGTGTAAATACATTAGCTACATTTCAAAAAAGTGCATTAAAAAATGCTAAAAAAGTTATTGTAAGTGATCAAAACAATCCAGATATTTACAAAAAGAACATTACAGGGAAAATTTTATGTTTGCCTAAAACAATTGGTTCAACTACAGGGGGGCTTGTAATTCAAACGATATGTTCAATGGGGATAAATCCATCTGCTATGCTTTTCAGTGAAGAAATTGATTCATTGGCAGCCAGTGGAATAATTTTAGCTAAAAATTGGGAAAATTCTAAAATCATTGCAATTGATAAATTAGGAGAAGATTTTTTAAACTCAGTGAAAACAGGTGATACTTTAGAAATCAGAGAAAATGGAGAAGTTTGCATTATGTAAATAGATGTAAATGATTGCTTACGCTTTACACTCCGCTGGTAGTCCACCAAGTGACGGAC
>CALBKX010000021.1 GCA_937895935.1 uncultured Clostridia bacterium | reverse complement strand
GAAAAATATCTTTATCAAATAAATACACTATATGCATTAAAAAACCTCTCCGTCAGTCAATTCTTGACTGCCACCTCCCCTTGACAGGGGGGGGGAATAATTAGGTTATTAAGAATAAAAGACAATACATCATTATAAAATTCGTGTCTTGTTGGTTCTTTTTCATTAAAAGGTTCATGGCGCGCATTGGAGTAAAGTCTTAGGTCAATATGTTTCACTTTTTGTTTTTCTAACAAACTATAAACTTGACAAACTCCTTTGCCGTACTGCCCAACAGGATCTTGTGCTCCTGAAATTAATAGAATTGGCATATCTTTATTTATTTTTTTTGCCCACGAATTTGTGTTGACTCTTTTTAAAGTTTTTACCATATCGTGATAAGCGCCAACTGTAAAACGTATTGAACATCGTTCATTTGATAGATATTTTTTTAATTCTTCTTCATTGCTAGTTATCCAGTCAAATTTTGATGTTTTGTTTGGAATATATTTAAAATATGATTTGCACATAATATTTTCCGCCAAATCTGAGGTAGACTTTCCACCCTTAAATAATTTTAAGATATCTAATATTAAAAGTCCTAAAGTTGCCCCTTTTACTTTGCCAGATGTGCCACAAGCAATCAATCCGTCAATTTCATTTGGAAATTTAGAGGCATAAAGCCTTGCAAAAAAACTTCCCATTGAATGCCCCATTAAAAACACAGGGATATTAGGATATTTTTCTTTTATTATTAACGTCATTTTATGTAAATCATTTAAAACATAATCAGCACCGTGTTTCTTTGCAAAATAGCCGTCATTGCCAGTGCCTTTTGAAGTTTTACCATGTCCTAAATGGTCATTGCCACAAACTATAATTCCATTATCATTTAAAAATTTTGCAAAAGGCTCATATCTAGTTACATGTTCCTGCATACCATGCGATATTTGCAAAACTGCCCTTGGTGTTGTTATATTTTCATTATATATATAATATACAACCTTAGTTTTACCATCAGTTGAAATAAAAAAACTTTCTTCCATTTTTATACCTTTTAATAATAGATTACAATTTCAGTTTGAAAAAACATTAATGTGACAATATTTAAATAAAATTTGTGCAATTTTTAAGTACATAATAAAATTTACCACACAAATGCTAGCGCCAAAACTTTTATAAAAAACTACATATATTTATTTAATAAATCCAAAATTTCTGCTTTTCCTCTATATCCTAAAAATTTTTCTTGGAAAACACCATCTTTAAAAATACATACAGTTGGAATACTTAAAACACCATACTCTCTTGGGATATTTTGATTTTCATCTACATCCATTTTGTAAACGGGAATTTTTCTTTCATCTTCAATTTCATCTAGTACACTAGAAATCATACGACAAGGTCCACACCATGTTGCAAAAAAATCAAGCATAACAACGCCCTTACTTTTTAATACTTCTTCTGCATATTGTTCTTCGTTTATAATTTTCATTTTATACCTCCATTATTTTACAAACTTTTCTTACCATAATATTTTATCACTTTTATATTTTTTTAGCAATTAAAGATATTTTGATTTTAAAATAACTTTAAATTTTTAAGAGTTGTACCTTTTTGCTAAAAATTAGGAGATAAAAAAATAGCCATTGACAATCATAATTCAATAACTATTTTTCGCTTTGTCAAAAGAATAATATTTAAACAAGGAAAACCTCTCCGTCTTGCAAATCTGCAAGCCACCTCTCCTTGGCAGGAGAGGAAAAATCTTCGAAGGATACGCTTCACCAAGTGGCTTTATTCTAATTTTATTATAATCATCCTTATCTCCTCTAAATGTTTTGCTTGAACGACACCTAAAGTAGCATTTAACCGTCATTTGGTGGTTAAATGCGAAGTTACATTAGTGAAAGCAATCATTTACAAATGTGAAAAATCTTCGAAGGATACGCTTCACCAAGTGGCTTTATTCTAATTTTATTATAATCATCCTTATCTCCTCCAGATGTAAATGATTTGCTTTAAGCGAGTTTTACGTAGGGTTTTTGCTCGTACTTTAGTGGGCAAAACCCGAAGTGCAAAGCGTAAGCAAACATTTACATCTGTTTACATATGTTTACATTTTACATTTTGATATTTTACTACCTTTATTATAGTTCT
>CALBKX010000020.1 GCA_937895935.1 uncultured Clostridia bacterium | reverse complement strand
ATTTTCGTTGTTAAAGTTTGATTTTCGTTGTTAAAGTTTGATTTTCGTTGTTAAAAAAAGAAAAATTATTGTTTTATTTCAATAATTTTTCTTTTTTTAATCAAACCGCTGGAGTAAAAAATTAAAGTTTAACCTCTCTGTCAAACTTAGTTTGACATCTCCCCTTGGCAGGGGAGTAAAACACTTCATTTAATTTTTTTACTCATATCATTAGGTTAGTAATTTGCTAAATTTATTTAACCTCTCTGTCAGCTAATTCTTGGCTGACATCTCCCCTTGGCAGGGGAGTAAAAAATATAGTCAAAGTTTTATGGTTAAATATTAAATTTTGTGATTATACTTTTTTTATAAACTTTTTAAAAGACATTTAATTTTGGCAAAGAACGAGTTTATGTAATGCTCTTGTTGAAGATACATAAAGCAAATTTAAATCTAAAACAGATTGATAATTATCTTTTGTGCAATTTGGAATTATTACGGCATCAAACTCAAGCCCTTTTGCCATATATGCTGGCATAACACAAATTTTATTCACTAGCGTAACGTAGTCAATATTTAAAGACACATCTTCAATTTCACTTAACTTTTGGTAAGTTTCTTTTGCCTCTTTTGCAGTTTTGGTTAAAATTGCAATAGAGTTGTAATTGTTTTTTGACAATTCTTTAATTATTGAATTCAAATTATCCGTTTTTACAAGATTTGGTTTGTCACCGTGTCTTTCAAAAGAATCGGTTTCAATTCCTTTTATTTTACTTGCAAAATTTGTTATTTCATAGGTACTTCTGTATGCCTTTTTTAAAATGACAAAATCGGCTTTTAGCATATTGGTTAAAAGAGATAAATCTTCATTTGTCATAACCTTTTCTATACATTGATTAATATCTCCCAAAATCGTTTTATTGCAATCAAAAATTGCATTAAAAACCGCATATGAGGCAAAAGAATAATCTTGCATTTCATCAATTATTAAGTACTTAACTTCCTTAAATTTATCCAATCCTAAAAAGTAGTTGGATATGTAAAGAATAGCACCAATATCGTCATATCGAATTTGCTCTTTTTGGTTTAAACTAAATCTCATTCCTATTTTTGACAAAAACTCAGAGTAAATATTGACGACATTAGTTTGTGCAAAAAATGGATATAAAAGACCTTTTATTTTTTTAGAAATTTCTGAAATGTTTTTGGTTATATTTAGTTTATCAACGATATAATCTACTAGCCACTCTAGTCTAACCGCTGGTGTTTTGCTTGCATAAGTTTTTTTATATAAATCCGCCATTTCTTTTGCAGTTATTGTAACAGTCCCAAATTTTAAATCATAAGGATTAAATGATAAGTTAAAATACTCCTCGCAAAAAAGTTTTAAACTCTCATAAAACTCATATGAGTGTTTATAAGCCACTTCATTTAGTCTTGTTTGATTTTCAATAACTTCTTCTAAATTATCTTCCCTTTTTTCAAGTTCAAGACCTAAAAACTTAAGTTCTTTTTCTGCCAGTCTATAAAATGACATTTGAGATATATTTTCCTCACCTAATTCAGGAAGGACATCTGCAATATATTCTGCAAAAAGTTTATTAGGCGAAAGAATTAAAACATCCTCTGCTTTAAGTGTTTTTTTGTTTTGATAGAGCAAGTATGCAATCCTATGAAGTGCAATCGAAGTTTTCCCTGAACCTGCCACACCTTGGACAAGCAAACTTTTATTTATATTTGCACGAATTATTTTATTTTGTTCTTTTTGAATAGTGCTTACAATTGTTTTCATTTTATTTGAAGCATTTTGTGATAAAACATTTTTTAATATTTCATCGCCAATAGTCAAGGAACTATCAAAAGCATTAAGCAGTTTTCCGTTTTTTATGTTATATTGCCTTTTAAGGGTGATCTCTCCAGAGTATGTGTCTTCTGGCGCAACAAAACTCGCCTTGCCTATTTCATAATCATAAAATAGTGATGCAACAGGTGCTCTCCAGTCACACACAAGAGGTAAAGTAACACCTTCTTTTACCACATTGTTAACCCCAATGTAAAAAGACTTCTCTTTTTTTTGTTTGTTTTGCAAAAAGTCTACTCTGCCAAAATAAGGGGTAAAACTCTGCCTATTTAGTCTTGTAACATTTTTATCCATAAAGGAAATTAAATTATCAAATTCAGCAAGCCTAGCCCCCTCTTGCAATGCTTCAGAATCGTCCATTGTGTAAAAATCTTCCGCATACAAAAGAGAAAGTTCTTTTTTTTGTTTTTCTAAGCCTTTTTGCTCTTCTAAAAAGTGGTCTTTTTGTTTATTGATTTCTTTTATAACTTTATTTAAATATTTTTTTTCAATATCTAATTGCTCTTTTTCCATATTTTACCTTTTTTAGATTTATGCTTTATGCCATACCATATTTAGAGCATAAAATTTCCAACATATCTTCTTGTGAATCTTGCTCCAAAATAAATCCTTTTTGGTCGCTTGAATTTGATTTTGCCAATTTTTCCTCTTGCATTGTTTCTAAACTTAAAATGTTAGATTCAGTTTTAACTTCTCCAAGTTTTTGTCTGCAATAAAATGGTTTAATCAACTGTTCGCGAACGACCAATGTTGTTTCACCTCCCGATTTGTATGAAGACAATTCTCTAACTCCAACGATTGAATTTGCATATTTATAGAAACTTTTTTTAAAGTTAACAACTGTGTTTGTTTCACCTAAAAATGTTTTCATTTCATAAACAAAGTAACCTTTTGCTTGATTAAAAGTTGCCCTCACTTCACACCCCGACTTACTACCATTTTTCCCATAGGTTAAAGTATAAGTTTTTGATTGTAAATCGTATTTATTTAAAGTGAAAATACAAGTCAAAACAGCATTATCAACATCTGCCAATAACACAGAAGGGTCAATTATGTCATTTTTATTTTTATAAAATAAGTATGTTGAAATCTCTGCATCATTTTTAGCACTTTTTACAACAACATATGCTGTTTTATTTGCATAATCTCCTGCAATGGTTTCTGTTTTTTTATTTGTTAAAAGTTCTGCACTAAATACGTTTGAATATTCATATATTTTTGTTCTTGAATCAACACCTTTTGGCTTTTCTTCCAACCTTGTTGCTCCGCCTATTTGATTTATTGCAGTCAAAAGGTCAACTGCAGAAACCAAACAACGTTCTTCCATTAAACCTTGATAAAAAGTCAAATTATAATTTGTAAATAAAATTTTATCTTCCTGAGTTGTGATTATATCAGTGTTATTTTCAACGTTTTGAAATGTAGACAAATAATTAATATAATTTTGTTCGTAAAAATTGGACAATTCCATTTCAGTTCTTGTGGTTTTTAAATAGCCATCGCCAGCACAACCGCTAAATATAAACATAATGCCTAAAAGCAAAAACAAACAAAATTTATACTTTTTCATATATTCCTCTCTTTTACATTAATTTTAACTCAATTTAGCCATTTTTAACAACTAATTTTATTAATTTTAAAATAATTAGCCAACAATTTTTTGAAAAAGATATTTTTATATCTAAAACGAAACTTTGATTCAATAATTTTTGTGCAATAAATTTTTAAGCCCAATAAAAAAGCATTGCACTTGAAAAATCAAATTTGCAATGCTATTTAAATTATTTTAACTTAAACAAAAGTCGCTTTAATTTACTTTAACGCTAATTATTTACTTTAACTCTCTTGTCATATATACCTTTAGCAAAGTGAGAGTAATTTAACAATCTCTAAAAAATTTAATTTGTTTCAATTTTTAGACGTTATTTTTTAAACCAATTATCTAACTTTCTTTTTACCAACACGTTCTTTCAAGATTTTGTGAAGTGCTTCTGGTGAGCCTTCTGCATATCTTACTTTTTTTGAAACTATCAAAGTTTGATTATTATTTAAATAGATATAAAATTTATCTTTTGTTTCTTTATATTTTGTTATATCTTGGTAATTCAAATTCATAATTCCTTGTTTTTTACCTTTAATATAAACTGTCACACTAAAAAATCTTGGGTCAAAACGATATTCATATTCTAATTTTTTATCGCCAAAATTATTTTGTTTAATTGCACTATTTTTAACAATAAAATACATTGCCAAAATCAATAAATCAAACAATCCACCAAGAACTATCAAAATTATTCCAAGCCATTTAACAATGTTTAAGCACACCAAAGTAATGCCTCCGCCCAATACAACTAAGCCGATTAAAAACCTAATTGCCATTGGTTTAATTAATTGTGCATTTACGTTACCATTTATATCTTTTTCGGTAATTTCATTTTTAACTCTAATCATTAATTATTCTCCTATTTTTATTACAATGTCTTTTGAGATTGTAACACAATGATTTTATATTTGCAAAGATTTTTTAAAAACTACTTTAATATTTTAAAAGAAATCTTTATATCTACGCTTGCTAATTACAACACCTATAATAACAACTGTAATAACTGCTAAAGAGGCAATAATTGCTATTAATAATGAATCATCAATATAATTGTCTACAGTTATGTTTATTGAATTTGATACCACTCCGTCAGTAGAATCACTGTTTTCTAAGTATTTAACACAAACTTTGCAATCAGATGAAAATTTATAGTTTAAAACATTCCCTGTACCTATTTGTTCATCAAAATCATCACTATAAGAATCTGATGTTTTAAACCAAACAAATTTAGATGCATTATAATACTGCTTATTATCAATTTCTAAAGTATAAGTTCTTTTACCTTCAACTTTAATTAAAGAAACACTTAATTCTTTTGGTACGCTATAATCAATTGTAACTGTTCTACCATTTGCAACAACACCATCCACTAAACAAGTGATTGCAAATGTACCAACACTTGTCGGAATAAAATTCCAAGTGACACCATTTTCATCTTGATCATATGGCATATCAACAGTGCTTCCATTTACTTGCCAAGAAAGTATGCTTTCTTTTTTTGCATTTATTTTCCAAGGGATTTTTTTTGTAATTGGTGAAAATTGCTGACTAAGCAAAGACTCATTTGTACATTCCAAAACTACCCATTTTGCATAAATTTGTTCGTTGGCAGTCAGTACTTTTGAATTATCTAATTCCTTGCCCTCAACGTCAAACCATCCTAAAAATGGATATCCAGATTTGCTAGGCTTAACAATGTTTAAAAGCTCACCAACAGTTGTACCTTTTGCTAATTTAAAAGTTTCATTTCCTGTTCCTAAATCACTTATTGTTAAATTTATTGCTTCTTTCCAGTATGCGTAAAGAGTTATATCCTCTGTTATTTTTGTTGTAAAATCAAATTCAGTGTTTTGGTCATTTTTATACCAGTAACCAAATATATATCCGTCCTTAATAAAGTTGCTTACATTGTCCGCTGAAATTGGATTTTGCACAACATTATTTTTCTGAACCTTTACAACTTTACTTGTATTACCATTAAATTTTCCGCCTTGATAGTCGAATGTAACTTTGAAAACATTTTTCCCCCAACCCGCATATATGGTTGTGTCATTCATAATTGCTACACTAAAATCAAACACATTTTGACAACTTTGCTCTTTAAACCAACCAGCAAACTGATAATCTTCCAACACTGGAGATATTTTAGGCACATCAATTAAACTTCCCTTTTTAACCATTATGATTTCTTCACTTTTATTATTGTAGTTTCCACCATTATAGTCAAATTTAACTTCAAAAATTACTTTCTCCCACTTAGCAAAAAGCGTTATGTCTTGACTATCTTGACTTACTATAGTGTCAAAATCAAACAAATTTTGGCAAGCAGAATCCGTGCACCAACCAATTAATTCATACATCTCATATGTAGGAAGTTCACTTAAAGTTGGCTCTGTGATTTTATTTCCTAAGGCAATTTCTACACTTCTACTTGTTTGATTTCCAACCTTGCCACCATTATAATCAAACACTACATTAATTGAAATTTTTTCCCACTTGGCAAATATGGTTGTATTTTGCGTGATTTCCTCGCTAAAGTCAAATTCGTTAACGCAAGATTCTTCCTTAAACCAACCAGCAAATTTGTGGTTTTGTTTTTTAGGAATTTTATCACCTGTTGGCGCTACTGCAAAAGTTCCTTTTTCAATTTCAACATTTTCTTCTTGCAGTTCCCCAACTTTTCCACCATTATAGTTAAAAGTAACCATAACTTTTTCTGCTTCTGGTTTTATATAAACTTCTAAACCCTTATTTTTGTGTGCATTAAAAATAAGTTTGTGTCCATCATAGGTCGGGTGCGGGTCTAGATATGAATCAAAATCAAAGCTCATTACATTATTTAATCCGAGTTTTTCTAATTGCACATTGACATAATCGTTATACAACTTTTTGTTGCTTGCGTCATATTTTGCATCAAACTGGTTTTTGGAGTCGATATAAACAAAATTCTTGCTACCTGTAAATTTGTTTATTTCATTTTCAATAACATTGTTTATCCCTGTAAAACTTTTACCTAAAGAATCAGTTCCGCCAGCAATTGCCATTTCAGTTATTACTGAAATAATATCCAAATTATCTTGTGTCAATTTATTTTGTGTGTATGCCTTACGCATTGCATTTTCCAACAATGATGTATCATCAATTAAAACTTTATATGGATTGTACACGTTTGTAAAATATATTTTTGCGTTTGGATTTAATTTGTTTAATGTTGCTAATAATTCTTGAAATTCTGTAATAAAACCTTTTATGTTGGAAGCAGTATCTCCCTCTATTTCTTTTCTTAATTGGTCTTCTATTTCACTTCTAGTGACTGTTTTATTTTGATCCAAGCCTAAAAACTGCATAATTAACGTTCGTGCGTTTTTCAAAATGTTGTTTGCACCAATGCACACTGTAATTATGTTTGCACTTTTTACTGCTTCATATATGTTTTCATTTGTTAAAGAAGTGTATATTTCATTCGAGTTTGAAGAGTTTAATGCGGATAAATTGGTTTCATCAAAAAAGCCCGCTCTTTTCCCATTTTCGCCGTCACCTTTAATAAAATCTATTAAATCTTGGCACGTGTCACCTGAGTAGGAAAAATTGTAAGCGACAACATCATATATTTTCTCCAAATCCTTTTTAATTAAATCGGGATAACTATCTTGGACAAAACCATAAGATGAGTCACCACCAGTAATCAACTCTTCGCTTTCCGTTTTGGTTCTTAAATTTATTGCGCCGCCTTCACTAATACTATCTCCAAAAGCTACATAGGTGATTTGTTGTTTTGTTTCTTCTGCAAAAACATTATTTTTAAAAGGGTAAAAACAACCAAATATAAGTGCTACTGATAATGTAATTGCTAAAAGTATTTTTTTAAACATTTTATCCTCTCTTTCTACAATAAAGTTTACCACAACAGTAAATAAATTACTAACATTTTTCATTTTTTTATAAAATTTGTTATATTTTTGGTAAAAGGTTTATTTTTATAATAATTACTGCTATAATGTTGATTATGGAAAACAAAAAAAATATCACCCTAATTACTGGTGCGACTGGTGGTCTTGGCAGAGCGTTCTGTACTCAAGCAATTAAACTGAATCATAATTTATTAATTTGTGGCACAAAAGAACAAGCATTGCTATCTTTAAAAAATGAACTTTTAAAATTAAATGATAAGGTTGAAATTTTTACTTATGCTTTTAACCTATCGGACAAGCCTCAAATTGATAATTTAATCAATTTTATCAATGACAACAATCTCAATGTTCAAATGCTTATTAACAATGCTGGGTTTATTACTGAAGGTTCAATCAAAAATTCATCAAAACAAACTCTTATGAATGCTATTCAAGTTAATTGTGAAGGAACTATCTACTTATCTAAATCAATTTTGGATAATCGCGACATTAATCAAAAATTAAATATTATTACTATTTCAAGTTTAGCAAGTTGTTACCCTTTACCATATATGGCGATTTATGCAGCCACAAAAGTATTGATAAAAAATTTTATGTTGGCTTTAAGGTATGAATACAAAAATGAAAATGTAAAAGTTTTAGTTGTTCAACCAGGTGCAATTGCAACAAGTGATGATATGAAAAATGCAATCAAAGCACAAGGTTTAAAAGGAAAAATGTCCTGCGTCAAACCAGAAATTATCGCAAAAAAATCAATAAAAAAATCCCTTAAAGGTAAAACAAATTATGTGCCAGGATTTTTCAATAAATTAACAAAATTTGTGAGTAGTTTAACCCCTCTTTCATTGCAAATAAAAGTTGCTGGAAAAATGTGGAAAAAATCACAAAATAAAAGGAATATTATTTAAAGACACAAATTAAGTAAAAAATATTAAATTAAAAATTACTAAAATTTAAACTTTAAAATAAAGGTTTATTAAACTTGAAATATTAAATAGATTTATTAAACTTAAAATAAAGGTTTATTAAATTTTAAAATTAGATTAAATAAGGGCAAATTCAACTTAAAATTAAAAAAATAATTAAAAAACAGAGCAAAATCAGTGTTTTCACTCAAATTTGCTCTGTTTTTAATTGTTTCAAAAAAAATTAAATATCTATAATATTATCATCTTCAACTTTTAACATATCTTTCAAGCTTTTTCTTGTTTTCTTTATTTTTGCTGAAACAACAAAAATGTCTATCAAATTTAATATTCCATCTATTGCAATGCTTATTCCTAAAAGAGTAAACATAATTCTATCTGCTTGTGGATTGCAAATAACTGAAATTGAAAAAGCCAAAACCACAACGGAAAGTATTGTATCAATCCACCACCATTTTGAGCCTAAGCGTCTTAGGTCAAGTGATTCTTGAATTGAGAATATACTTTTTATTAAAAGTATAAATCCAAAAATAATTCCCATAACATTTGAAGCAAGTATTGCATCTATGTTTGCAAAGAAAATTATCCCTAAACATATATCAACAATTCCAAGTACAAATCCAAATGGTTCAAATCCATATAAAAAGTAATTAACAATTTTCACAAAACCAATTACAAAGAACAATGCAACAAAAAGATATGCAATTGTTTCTTTTGTAAAATCAGTACAAAAAATCATTAATAAGCCAAAAACAATTCCCACCAAGGAATCTAGCAAAGACATTAATTTTATTTGTTTAAAAAAAGATTTCATTTTTTTACCTCCTATTTTAATTATATACCAATATAAAAAAATTACAAAAGAAAATATATTACTTTAAAAACACAAAAAAAGCTTTTTATCTAAAAAAAACTAAATTTTTTATAAAATTTTTAAGTTTAAAATATGTTTTAAATTGAAAACAAAACTTTTCACTCCTCTATGTTTTCAATCTCTTGCTCTAATTTTTTTAATTTTTTTACATAAAATGATTTAAGAAAATTTTTGTTAATTTTAATTGCAACAGCCACCAAAATCACTCCAGCAATTGAACCAGCAAAATCCATAATTAAATCAATCATAGTGTCTTTTAACGCTTCCTGTCCAACTAAAACTGTACCTGAGTAAGTTACATATCTTTGAAACCCTGTGTTAAAAATTAAATCACAAGTAAATTCCAAAATTTCCCAAACCACGCCAATAGCCAACGTAAAACTTATCATAAATAAAAAAGTAAAAAACAAATTATGTTTATTTCTATCTTTTTTATAAACTGTTAAATTTAAGATATAAATACTCAAGACAGAGATGCACGCCCCCATTAAAAAATGAATTATTATATCCCAAACTTCATATTTACTATAAAATTCTAAGCCAACCCCTAAAAAGCCCGCTAAAAACATATAAATATAGTAAACAATACCAACCACTCTTGAAAAACTAACTTTAAATATTTTTTTAATCAAAAATGGAACACAAACTAAAAGAACCAAAGAGATTCTGTATAGTAAATCTTTTACGGGAATGTTTCCCATTATAAAATCTTTGACTCCTAAAATTAATGATACAAAAAAACATATAAATATAGAATAAAATATTGCTAAATTTACAATGTCCCAAAAATGATATTTATTTTTTTCTTTCATAATGCCTCTTTAAATACAAACTTTAAATGATACTTACTTTCAATTAAAGTCAAATTAGTATATCACAAATTGTTTTGTTTTGACAAATTCCAAAAAGTAGATTTTTAGTTAAACTATTTGTTAATTAAAAGTTTTACATAATTTTTTGTAATAAAACTAAAACACTTTTAAATTTATTGATACAAAAATTGTATTCTTTGATTGCTAACAAACATTACCAATATTTTAAACCTATTTTCATTTTATTTAATAGAATAATATATGTCGAATGTTAAATTATTAACCATAAAAAAGTACAATCGCAAGCAAGCCAAAGATTATGCCCTTAAATATGCTTTAAAAAGAAACATAAAATATTTTAATTACGATAACATAGGTGGAAATTGTACAAATTTTGTATCTCAATGTCTTTTTGCTGGTGCACCCGTTATGAATTATTCAAAAAATGGTTGGTATTATATTTCCCCTTCAAACACTTCAGTATCTTGGGCAAACGTGGAACCATTACATAATTTTATAACAACCAACTCAAGTGTTGGGATTTTTGGAAAAGTAAGTCCTATGCAAATGTGTGAAATAGGTGATATTATACAGCTGAAATTTAGAGGCAAATCCAATTTCTCTCATAGTCTTGTTATAACCAACGTAACAGGCTTGGCTGATAAAAACATTTTTGTTTGTGCAAACACTCGAGATGCAAAAAATGTTCCTCTTTCAAACTATTCTTATGAAAAAATACGTTTAATACATATTTTGGGCTATAGGAGTTAAATTTTTTTGGCTATAAGAGTTAAACGTCTAAACCTTCAACCACTTTTGGACAAAAAATCTTTGCAGATGTGTTAAAAATAATGTTGATTACTTAAATTATTTTTGGTATACTAAGAATATAGATTAAAAAGAGGTAAAAACATATGAGAGAAACATCTTATGGAAAAATTGACGCACTTGCGGAAACTGGAGAATTATCTGTTCCTCTTGTTGTATTAAAAAACGATATTAAAAATAGTTCAAGCCGTTTTATTGGATTTATTCCCGGTTTTTTAATGAAAAACATTATTTCAAATGAAAAAGAAGAATGTATGCTTAAGCTAAAAACTTTTTTAAAGAAAAAATTAAAAGTTATGATGAAAAATAACGAACCTTTTCCGTTTTTTCCAAGTAAACAAGAAATTTTAAAAGAGTATGATAATGTTGAATTAATTGAATTTATAAAAATAAAATCTGAAAGCAGAAAAAATAGTTAAAAAAATTATAAATATTTTAAAAATATACTAAAAAATAGGCAAAAATCGCTAAAAACACGCAATTTTACCTATTTTTTTAATATTTAATTAAAATTATCGGAAAAAGTGGAGAGTTGCGTTTAGCAGCTTCAAATTTTAAACAAGTTAAATTTTTATATCACTTTTTTTAACTTTGCCCTCTTAAACCCCTAAAATCAATTTGTTATGTTCAAATAATTTCCTAAAATTAAAAACTTATTTTTTCATACACAGTTTAATTAAATCTTCAAATATATCCACTTTTGTTGTTTTATAAAAATTACTAATGTTTGCTGTAGCATTTACTTCACAAACCAAAGAGCCAGTCACTCCTTTAAGCATATCAACAACTGCAAAATCACAACCCATAACTTTCGCCGCTTCCACTGCTAATTTATTTTCAATGACTGTTGGTGTGTAAATTGTTAGTTTCCCTCCTAATGTTGCGTTAGACCTAAAATTTCCGTCTGCACTTTCACGTCTTAGTGCTGTAACTACTTTATCCTTTATAACAAACAAACGAACATCCGTTCCCGCAGATTCTGCAATAAATTCCTGCAAAAGAATGTTTTGACCTTTAAATTTATCAATTACTGCATAAACATCCTCTTTTCTCTTAACCAAAAATACACCTTCACCCGTTGAGCCATACCATTTTTTAATGATAAGGGGCAATGTCAATTCTCTTAATGCTTCTTCAACAAACTTTTCAATACCTTCTCTTTTGTATGTTTGTTGCTCTGGCAAAATAAATGTTCTTGGAATGCTTATTCTATTTGCAACCATTTGTTGATACATATGGGCTTTGTTTTCACATAGTAAAAATGCGTTACTATTATTAATAACTTTCATCCCTAGCATTTCTAAGTTTTTGGCAAGATAAGTGTCGTGGTCAAAAAACAAACAAAAATCATAATTTAAATTACCGCCAAAAGATTTGACTGCATTTGTGTTTAAAAAGGTGAAAATTTCCGAATTACTTTTAAAAGTTATTGAAATATTGTGTTTTTTTGCAACCTCAACTAAATGTGTATTTTTTTCTTTAAATACTTCATCAGGTATACTTTCATTAAATACAACCAAAAGATTTTTCATAATGTTTCTCCATTTAAAAAAGTTTCATTCTTTAAATATTTTATCATAAAAACATCACTTTTGTAAATATTTGTTTATAACGTCAATTAAATTTTTATACTTATCTTTTTCGCATAAAATCAAAAAATTATTTTTAAATGTTAAAAAGTTCAAAAAAATCTCATTTTTAAAATTTAAATTTAAACTTAATGATTTTACTAATTTATATCAATCGATTATTGAATGACTTATTTCTTTTGCTTGTCTTGAAGATATATGAATATATGTTCATATTGTTTTCTGGCATTTTTGACTACAGCCATCTCTTGCCAATCGCCAACACAACAACAATTTTTTAGACTTATTATTTTAAATTATAGGGATACTTACATTGGTATATGAACATCTATTCATATAACATTATAAATTTTATAAAAATCTTATTTTTTACTACCCCTACATTTATTAGATTAAAAAACATAATTTTAAAAATTTTTAATTATCTTGCAAAGGAACCATATAGTATCCTTGATCATAACCGCACATTGGGCAAGTTTTTGGTGCTTCCTTCAATTCTAACTCGGTGCCACAATTTGAACATTTCCATTTGTTAATTTTGGACATTTTGTATAATTTCCCAGCTGACATTTTTTCATATAATTCTTTTAAAAGCATATAGTGACAATGCTCAATTTGTACAACATAATGGAAACTCTCTGCCACATCTTTAAAGCCTTCTTCCATTGCTGTTTTTTCAAATACTTTATATACTTCTTCATTTTCGTGCAATTCTATTTCACTTTCTAAATGTAAAGATTTAGGCAATACATAATTTGAAAATGGATATCCAGCGTTGATATTAATGTTTTTATAGCCATCATTTTTGCAATCTGTGGCTGTTCCTTTTTTCCCTTGATTTAAAATATAGTCATAAAAAACTCTTGCGTGAGCCATTTCATTTTTGGCAAGTGCTTTTAATGTATTTGAAATAAAACCATAGCCATTTGCCTTTGCATCTTTTGCCATAAATTGATATCTTGCACCTGCTGTACATTCTGCAACAAATGCACGTGATAAGTTTTCCTTTGTTTTGCTTTTATCAAAATTCATATTTGCTCCTTTTACAAAATAGATTTTTGACAAAAACTAAAATTTTATAACTTTAATTGCATGTAAAATAAAAATTTGTACTTTTAGTCATTTTCCAAAAGCTTTTCTAGTTTCTTTTTTGTTCTAGATATTGCATTATCTACAGATTTTGTATTTTCTCCAAGTTTTTCTGCAATTTGAACATAAGATAAGCCATTTAAATATAAAACTAAAACTTTCTTTTCTTTATACGATAAATTTTTATTTATAATTTGATTAAATTCCTTATTTCTTTCTTCAATTAAAAGAGCAATTTCAGGATCCAAAATTTCCGATGGAAGATATAAATTTATATCTTCTTCCTCATCTTTCCCATCTAAAACAATTGAACCTTGACTGGAAAGAGAAATACTTTCATTTAGCATTTTGTTTTTTAGGCGATTTGCTTTTTTTACTGCGGTTTGAACGGCTCGTGTTATACATAAACTAGCAAAAGTTTTAAAACTTGAATAATTTGTGTCAAATGTTCTGCAAGCGCTATAAAGCCCAAGCATTGCCTCTTGAATTATATCCTCACTTTCTGCACCAACTAAAAAATAACTTCTAGCAATTTTTCTTGCCAGCGATTTATACTTTTCTAGCAAAAAATCAAGTGCTTTTTCATCACCCTGCTTATATAACCTTATTATTTGTTCATCGCTTAAAGTTTTATAAATCAATGCTTTTGCTCCTTTTGTTAGCCTCTTTGCCTAACCACCTCATAAACAACAACTGCAGTTGCGACACTTGCATTTAAACTGTTAATTTTTCCATTTAATTTTATTGATATTGTTTCGTCACAAAGTTGTCTAGTTAGTTTACTAACTCCCTTGCCTTCACTTCCAACAACTAAGGCAATAGCACCTTTTAAGTTGGTTTCTGTCATTTCTTTTCCATCTGTTTCAAGGCAATAAATCCAGATTCCTTCTTTTTTCAATACTTCAATACAATTATTTAAATTATTGACTCTAGCAATTATCATATTTGCTGTTGCGCCAGCACTTGTTTTAACAACAGTATCATTAACTGCACACGCTCTATGCTCTGGAATTATAATGCCATGAACACCCGCACATTCACACGTTCTGATAATTGCACCAAAATTGTGAGGGTCTTCAATCCCATCTAAAATAACAATGAATGGGTCTTGATTTAAGGTTGATGCCTTATTTAAAATATCCTCCACTTCCCCATAATTAAAGTCTGTTATATCACAAATAAAACCTTGGTGTCTGTTTCTGGTTTTTTTGTCTAAAACATCTTTATTTACAAAATCAATTCTGATTCCTTTATCCTTGGCAAGTTTTATTATTTGATTACTTGCATTATCGGTCAAGTTATTTTGAACCATCATTTTGTTTATTGTTATGTTATTTGTTAATGCTTCTTTTACCGCATTTTTACCTTCAATTATCATTATATTACCCCTTTTATTTTTTTAATATTTCTTCTAGCCTACAAAAATTTCCACTTAAATATAAATATCCAACCAATGCTTCAAACTCTGTAGCCTTTTTGTACGTTTCTATATCACTATTTTTTGCTATATTATGCGTTTTTGCATTTCTTGCTCGCCTTACTATATCTTGCTCTTCCTCACTTAATGAAGTATAAAGCAAGTCCATTTTTTTTGCCTGACTTTTTGCATTGCAAAATTTAGCACTATTTATATGACATTTATTTACCAGCAAATTGCTATTTTTAACAACTTTATCTCTGACATATAAAGTATGTACACCATCACCAATAAAAGCAAGAACGATAGGATTTATTTCTTTAAATTTATTTTTGTCTAAAGGCGGACAAAATATATCTTCTAATTTACTTGACATAATCCCTCTTTCATTTTGTAAATATATTGTAAACTTTTTACGACTTTTTTACAATATATTTTTATGTTTTGTATATTTAATTATTTATTTGTATAAATCATAAATTTATTGCATAAATATTTCTTTAGTAAACAAGACATTTTTTAGAGTTATACACTTAATTTTTAAAAAGCATATTACCTAAAATAAAGGAAATGAGGACAATTTTAAAAAGTTATCCACATTTCCACAAGTAAATGATTATTCATTTTAATTAATAATTATTCATATTTTATGCAAAATTAGGCTTTTGGGGATAAAAGTGGAAAAGTTATCCACATTTCCACAAAAAAAAGTTTAAAAATTTTAAAATAGTATTATATTTTATTTGACAACACAATATCTAGTGTATTAAAGCACTTTATGTCCTTTTTTGTCGAATAGTCCTTTAAACAACTAAGCATTATTTGGTTAAGGGTTTTAAACGAGGCAAGTTTTTTCCTCGTGGAAATTTTACGTCTGTGGATTTAACTTTTTTAATAATTAAATTTTCCCTTTCGGATTCAATCTCTTTTATAAATACTTTTTGAACCTCTTCAACTTCTCCGCCTAGAGTTTTAATTGCATATTCTGCGCAAGATAATTCTTCTTTTAATAGAGAACCTTTAAGTGCAATAAATTTACCACCCACTTTAACAAAAGGCAAACAATACTCAGAAAGTGTTGTTAAATTTGCAACGGCACGTGAAATTACCACATCAAACTTCTCGCGATGAGCTTTTGCATAATCTTCTGCCCTAGAATGAACTGCGTTAGCGCAAGAAAGATTTAATTTTGTTATCACCTCATTTAAAAAATTTACTCTTTTGTTTAAACTATCTAGCATTGTAAGTTTCAAGTCTGGTCTTAAAATTTTTAAAGGTACACTCGGAAAACCCGCCCCTGCACCAACATCTAAAACACTTGCACTATCTTTTAAATATTTTAAAGGCAATACACTATCTAATATATGCTTTATTGCAAAATCTTCTTCCTCGGTTATTGCAGTCAAATTAAATTTTTTATTTGTTTCAATAACCATTTGATAAAACTGGCACAAGAAATCTAATTGCTGGTCTGTGTAATAAATATTGTACTTATCAAAAGTTTCTTTTAATAAATTTTTCATATAATTCCTTTTAATTCAAGGTTTTTAAATATATAACTAGCACAGAGATATCAGCTGGGCTGACCCCTGAAATTCTAGAAGCTTGTCCCACGTTTAAAGGACGAATTTTATTTAATTTTTCCCTCGCTTCCATTCTCAAACCATTAAGGCTCATAAAATCAATATTTTCAGGTATTTTTATTGCTTCCTGTTTTAGAAGTTTTGCAATGTCTTCATCCTCTTGTGCAATATAGCCTTCATATTTAACTTCAGTGTTAACATATTCTAAAACTCGCCTACAAAAGCCGTCAAAAATGTGATAGTATTCATTTATATCAAATATGCTTATATTACTTCTTTTAATGGCTTTTTTAACAGTCATTCCAGAATAAGGCTCACTTTCACCACACTTTAAAAACATCTCTTTTAAAGTATCGTCAAGTTTTAATTTTTCATTTAAAAGTTCTTTAACTTTATTAACTTGTTCTTGCTTTTTTAAATAAATAGAATATCTCTTATCGTCAACAAGTCCAACTTTTCTTCCTATTTCAGTTAATCTGACATCTGCATTATCTTGCCTTAAAATTAACCTATATTCTGCACGAGAGGTCATCATTCTGTAAGGCTCGTTTGTTCCCTTTGTAACCAAATCATCAATTAAAACGCCAATATATGCTTCGTTACGTTTTAATACTAATTGTTCTTTCCCCTCTATTTTTAGTCCTGCATTTATTCCAGCAATTATTCCTTGTGCACCTGCTTCTTCATAACCGCTTGTGCCATTAACTTGTCCAGCAAAAAACAAACCATCAACAAGTTTACTTTCAAGAGTTGGTTTTAATTCAGTTGCATCAATAGCATCATATTCAATAGCATATGCATCTCGCATAATCATAGCGTTCTCAAGACCTTTTATGCTTGCATACATTTGTTTTTGGATATCAACAGGAAGTGAAGTTGATACACCTTGAACATAATACTCATTGGTCAAAAGCCCTTCAGGTTCTAAAAATAGTTGATGTCTGTCCTTATCCGCAAAACGGACAATTTTGCTCTCTATACTAGGGCAATATCTAGGTCCAGTTGAAGAAATTTCCCCATTAAACATAGGTGCTCTACTTAAATTGTTCAATATAATTTGATGAGTATTTAAGTTTGTGTATGTTAAAAAGCAACTTACTTTATTTAAAGGCGTGCTTTCACTTAAAAAACTGAAACTTTGAATGTCACTATCACCTTTTTGCTCTTCCATTTCACTAAAATTAATTGTACGTCCATTAATTCTTGCAGGTGTCCCTGTTTTAAAACGAACTATTGTATGACCTAATTTTGAAATGCTATCCGTCAAGTTTTCTGCTCTTGCAAAACCATTTGGTCCAATGTTTTTGCTATATTCACCAATAACAATACGGCTTTTAAGATAAACTCCAGTTGCCACAACAACTGTTTTTGCCAAGTACGTTTCACCTGTTTCAGTTATCACACCAGATATTTTACCGTCATTCACCAAAATTTCTTTTGCTTCTGCTTGCTTGATATAAACATTTGGCTCGTCTTCCAAAACTTTTTTCATTCTGTTATGATAAGCCTGCTTGTCGACCTGAGCACGTAGAGAATAAACTGCTGGCCCTTTGCCAGCATTTAACATACGTATTTGTATACTTGTTGCATCAGTATTGACACCCATCTCACCGCCTAAAGCGTCAATTTCACAAACCAAGTGCCCTTTTGCTGTTCCGCCAATAGATGGATTGCATGCCAAAAAAGCAATAGCGTCTAACGATATTGTAAGTAAAAGTGTTTTATGTCCTTTCCTAGCAAGTGCTAAACACGCTTCACAGCCAGCGTGCCCTGAACCAATTACAATGGCATCAAAATTATTATTCATCTTTATTTTTTTCACTCCATAAGTTTAAGGATTGTGTATCAAAAGTTTTGTTTTAGTTTAATTATTTCCAAGCAGAATTTTTAAATATATTATCTTGATTTTTTCAATGTGCAAAAGTTAAGTATTTTATAAATTCGCCACATTTAAATTTCAAACATCACATAAGATTGTATCACATTGACATAACCATTTCAAGACAATTAACAAGATTAACTTAACACTGCCCACCAAATCTTACCAATTTCAAATATGTCAAATGGATTAATTTATTATTTATTTTTAACTATATATATAATTATCCTTATTTTTTAGATGTAAAAGATTTGCTTTAAGCGAGTTAATCGCAAAAGGTTTTGCTCGTAGTTATGTGAGCAAAACCCGAAGTGTAAAGCGTAAGCAAAGCATTTACATCTTTGCAATCATTTACATCTTTTTACATCAATATAAAGGTTTTTCCATATATTCTGGAATTTGCAAATTTAAAAGTTTTAAAACTGTTGGAGCAATGTTTGCAAGTTTTCCGCCGTCCATTAATTTGACATTTTTATATTTATTTGAACATAGGAAAACTGGAACTTTATTTGTTGTGTGAGAAGTTACAATTTGCCCGTCTTTATCCATCATCTCTTCAGCATTTCCGTGGTCAGCAGTAACAATACAATCCCCACCAACAGAAAGAGTTTCATCTACTATTTTTTTTACACACTCATCAACAACTCCAACCGCTTCAACCGTTGCATTTAAATCGCCAGTATGTCCTATCATATCAGCATTTGATAAATTAACTAAAATAAAATCATACTTTTTGCTTTTTATAGCATGTATTACCTCTTCAGTTATTTCATACGCTTTCATTTGTGGCACAGAGGCAAAATTCAACACATTTTCACTTTCAATCAATTTTCTATCTTCGTTTTTATATGGCTTTTCTATCCCCCCATTAAAGAAAAATGTTACGTGAGCATATTTAGTTGTTTCGGATATGTGGAACTGCTTTAGCCCTGCATCTGAAATCAATTTACTTAAATTGTTTGTAATATTTTCAGGCGGAAATGCGATATAAACATTTTTAAATTTTGCATCGTACTCTGTAAAACAAGTAAATCTCAAATTCACAAATTTAATGGTTTGAAATTCTTTAAAGTCCTTTTGAGTTAAACTTTCGGTCAATTCTCTTGCCCTATCTGTTCTAAAATTAAAGTAAATTACACTATCATTATCCTTAATTGGTTCAAAATCTTTCAATTTTGTAGGCATAAAAAATTCGTCATAAATTTTATCTTTATAACTTTTTTCAAATGCCTCAGAAAATGTCATCTCTCCTTTACCTGGACTTGTAAGCATATCGTATGCAAGTTTGATTCTATCAAAACGCTTTTCTCTGTCCATTGCATAAACTCTGCCACAAAGAGAACCTATTTTTACATTTTTGCCTTGGATATAATTATAAATTTCCTTAACAAAACCCTCACCACTATCAATACGAGTATCGCGACCATCTAGAAATAAATGTAAAACCACATTTTTAGCGCCAAGTTTTTGCGACATATCAATAAGTGCTTTAAGATGAGATATATGTGAATGCACTCCGCCAGACGAGCAAAGCCCCATAATATGCAAAGTACTATTATTTTTGATCGAATGATTCACAGCATCAATTATCACTTGATTATTGAAAAAAGAACCATCTTTAATTGAATTATTTATCCTTGATAAATCTTGAAAAACAACTCTTCCAGCACCCAAGTTTAAATGACCAACTTCACTGTTTCCCATTTGTCCAAAACTTAAACCCACATCCTCGCCACTAGCAGAAATTGTTGTGTAAGGAAATTCCATTTTTAATTTTTTAAGGTTAGGTATGCCTTGAATTTTTACAGCATTAGCGTAAGAATTTTCATTTACGCCCAAACCATCCATAATAACTAATGTAACCAATTAATTATCTCCTTCAATCTCAATATTTGCGGTACAATTTGGACATTTTGTTTTATTTTTATCCACATATGAACCACAATATTTACATTTTACTTTGTTATTTGAATCTTCCATTAAATTATAATTTGTCAGTTTTTTGTTGAATTTATTAAAATTTTTAGCACTTTTGATTACTCCCACAAAAATTGTCATAAAAGCAACAACAAAAATCAACATAACGCTAAAAATTGTAATAAATATTCCAAATAGGTCAATTGATAACAACATACTATTTGCCTCCAATTCTTTTTTTCAAATTTCTTTTATTAAACTATACGTTTGCATAACTTGTATTGAAACTTCCCAAAAATTAAAATTTCAGAATTTTTACTATAAATTGGTTTAAAACCTTCCATACATTACCTATATTCTTTCTTGTGATTTTAAAGTGTATTATATAAAACTAACACTTTTTCACTTATTAAAAGTATATTTTTTTTATCTAAAAAAATCAAGCAAAGAATATCTATTTATGATATAATGGTAGTATGGAAAGATTAGATGTGTTACTATACAAAAAAGGAATGTTTCCTTCACGCGATAAAGCAAAAGAAGCTATAAATTCTGGGTATGTAAAAGTCAATGGAAAAAGTGTGACTAAAGCGGGCGAAAAAGTAAATGAAAACTCTTTTATTGAAATATCAAGCGATACTTTAAAATACGTTTCAAGGGCGGGCTTGAAATTAGAAAAAGCAAGCAAGGAGTTTAACATTGATTTCAATGATAAAATAGTGTTGGATGTTGGTGCTTCAACTGGAGGTTTTACTGACTATGCCCTTATAAATGGAGCAAAAAAGGTTTATGCGGTTGATGTTGGTACAAATCAATTAGCACCCAAAATTAAAAATAATGCAAAAGTTGTTAATTTAGAAAAAACCGATTTTAGAAATCTAGCACCACTGTGTGACAAAATTGACATTGCTGTGTGCGATTGCTCATTTATTTCATTAAAATTGCTCATTCCAAAATTTATGCAAGTTTTAGAAAAAGACTCGCTTTTAGTAACACTTATAAAACCACAATTTGAGTGCGGGCTTGAAATTGCAAAAAAAACACGAGGAGTAATTAAAGATTTATCTTTGCAAGAAAAAATAAAAGCAGATATAATATCCGCTTTTACAAACAATGGCTTTAAACTTTTAGACAGTTGCGATTCTCCTATTTTAGGCACCGCTGGAAATAGAGAATTTTTAGCGTGTTTTGTTAAAAAATAGATTAAAAATCAAAATATCCTAAAAATTTATCCAAAAAAAATAAACAATTTTAATTTTAAAAATAGTTTATTTTTTCTAATTTGATTTACACTTCAAAAAACTAGATTTTTTGACTTACATTTTATGCAAAAAACATTATTCTCTTTTTATCAATCATTTTATAATTACAATTGTCATACCTGCATTACCACGATTTAAATCTTCCTCTGTTTCCGCACTTGTTAAAAAGGTTACAATTTTAAAACATTTTGGGTTTTCTAAATAAAAATCTTCACCATAAATATAGTCTTTTATGATTTTTTGTTTTTTTAGGGAAAACAACCTTTCTCTAACCGCTTTGCAGATTGCCCCGCCCGTTCCACTGCTACCATAGCCGTGAATAAATTTTATTGCTTTAACTCCACTTATTTTTGCTAATTCAATCTCCAGTTCCATATTGCAAAGAGCAATGTCCACTGGTGGCATACTATCTTTTAAATTTACAACAATTAAATCTGATTCCATAATTTTAAATTATATATCTTTTTAAATTTTATTGCAAAAGATTGACTAAAATGTTGCAACTAAAAATATATGTGATTTTATTCTGGAGATGACCTAAATTAACAATTTTATTTTTTTGTAAATTTTTTATATCTTTTTTTAATTAGTTAAAGTATTTCATATATCAATCTCTTTCCACTCTTTATTTTTAAGTTCACTTTGAATGTTTAAATTAATAAATTTTTAAAATTTTTATTATTTATCTAAAACTACTAGACCGCATAGGACGTCAAAATAAGAAAAAGTTTCCCTTGCCTTTTCGCACGTCATAAAAGTAAAAACACTTGGATAAATGTTTTCAATAAATCCTTGTAATTTATCAATCTTTTTTCTACCTCTATTTACACTTAAATTTATAGAGTCGCCTTTTAAATCCTTAATTCTTTGTTTTATTTCATTTAACGCATTAACATTTGCTCTCAAAACGACACACCTCCCACTTTCTCTCAAAATTATTGACAATATTTGGACTTATTAAACTTTAAACAAGAAAAAATTCAAAGTGTCAGCATTTTTGAAACTACTTAAAACAAAAAATGCAAAAGTTAATGTAAATTTACCTTAAAAAACAATAGTATTAAAAATTATTGACTTATTCTTGCTTTTTTTAATGATATATGTTAATATTTAAAAGCGAAGAAAAATTGCATATGCCCTTATGGTAAAGAGGTTAATACGTCGCCCTCTCACGGCGAAGTCAGCGGTTCGATTCCGCTTAAGGGTACCATAAACAAAAACAAGTTTTATATCTAAAACAAAAATCAGGCAAAATTGAAATGTTTAATCTCAATTTTGCCTGATTTTTTTCAACAAATTTAATTTCAAGTATAATTAATTAGACATAAAATTATAAAAAGAATAACGAAAATAATGAGCGTTTTCATTCGCGACAATCTCATAATTAAAAAAAATGACAATTTGAATTATTCAAATTGCCGTATCTTTTTTATTTAGTCGTCATCTTCATCATCGTCATCATCGTCATCACTAAAGTCATCGTCATCGTCAAAATCATCAGAAAAATCATCATCGTTAAATTCGTCTTTTTCTTCTTCGTCTTCCATAACATCAAGGTCATCATCAGGAAGTTCTAAGTCATCATCAAGGTCATCATTTAAATCTAAATCTTTAACGCTTGCCATATCGCCAATCTCTTCGTCTTGATTGTCGTTATAGTCATCCTCACTTTCATCACGATTGACATAATCTGCCCATTCTTTATCTTCTTCGCCGTCATAATTTGGATCATTTAAACGTTCTGCATAGCAAGTAGGACACATTAATTCATCAGGCTGTATATAGTTGTTTTTGCAGATAGGGCAAAGCTCTAAATCAGCATCATCTATGCTATCTCCTCCACCAACTTGCATTTCTTGTTTGCAGATACTGCAAAATTTTTCGTCCTTTGTTATATAATTAAGTTCGCAACGAGGACATCTAATATAAGTTACTTTTTTCATTCTTTCCCCTTTTTGAAAAAATTGTTTATAAATAATTTTTTAATGTTTTTTTAGTACCATTAAAAATCACACATAGTATACATATGAATATTGGTATTGTCTAGTATTTTTTTATATTTTTTTTATTTTTTATGCAGATATATATTGAACATATTTTAAATATATTTACACCATTCTGTTGGTTAAAAGATTGTACCAAACCAAGAATAATTAAAGCATTGTCAATCTAAGTTCATTTTGGTGTATACATAAAAAACTAGAGCAAATGCAAAATTTTAATTTTGAAAATACGGCAGCATTAATTTTGAACTCGTTTGAAAATTACTTCCTGTAGTTTTTTTATTATTATGACAAAACTTAAAAGATTGTTAAAAAGTAAAAAAATTATCTAATATTAATTTCAATATCGACACTTATTTGTGTATTTTCTATAAAATCTTCTTTTTTCATTCCTTCTTGTAAGCGTTTTGTGTATTCATAATAGTTGCTTTTATAAAAAATATTATTTATCTCAAAAAGGTCTAATTTACTATTTTTAGCTTTAGCGCTTACCTTAGATATTTTATTTCTAATTGTCCTACCTATGGAATTTTTAACACCTTCATCAATCATATCATAGCTTAAAGGTACTTTATTGCCATTTTCAGAAATGATTTCATCAATACTCAAAGAAACTAAAATTTTGGCAGACATAATAGGAATATTTTTGAAAAAGAACGTTTCAAGTTCAACGTTTTTGTTTAATATATCAAAATTGATTATGGAATTTTTCAATTTGCCCGAGTTATCCACTTTAACTAATAAATCTTGAGGGATATAATCCTTGCTAAGCCAATTGACCCCACTTGATAATTCTTCATCTAAAACAGTTTGTAAAATGCCACTGCTGTAAATTGCTATTTTTCCACGATTAGATATAAACTTGTTTGAAACGTCTGACTCGGAACTTGAAGTGCCACCCTCAGCACTTTCTCCACCGCTAGCCCCTACTTCAGAACCGCCATCACTTGATGAACTAGACCCGACATCAGAAGTTGTACTTACACCTTGCGTATAGTCTTCACTAATTGATATCATATTTATTTTAGAAATGCCACTTGGGCTCAAGTATCCTTTAAAAAATGAGTCAATATTGGAAGAAATCGAAGTTGTACTATTAGTTTGCTGGTGGCAAACGATATCGCTTAATTTAATACCAGTAACGCTTTTTAGTTTAACACCCATATTGAACATTTCATCAATATTATTAGGACAATAAACTAGTTGTACAGTATTTCTTATTTTGTTTGTCCTGATTAGCCTATCTATAAATACGGATACATTTTCAGCAGATATTTTACTTCCAATCATAACAAAACGAGTATGACCCAATTTCACACTTCTACCAAACATTAAGTTTAAACTTGTAAAAGCTTCTCCAACTGTATCACCAGTTGCTGAAAGGACTTTACTGTTTTCAGCCAAACTATCCGCACCCGATGATACATTAATTGCTACTTGAAGCACGATTTTGTTTTCTGTGTTTTTATCAATGCCTATGGCAACAGCAATTGCTGACCTAAAAGCAATACTCATTGTGTTTATAGAGTTTGGCAACATAAAAGCACATATTAAAACAAAAACCATAATTATGGGGGATTTAAATATATTTTTAAGCATATTTTTAAGTTCTTTCATCACTTTTCCTCTTTTTAGTTAAAACTATAATTATTAGCAATAACGGAACTAAAAGTATTGTGATTGCCGAAAAATAACAAAGCACATTTTCCGCAAAAGCAATATAACTTAAATAATCGGTTAGATATAAAAAATCAGTTGCAACTAATGCAATAATAATCGCCGAAAGCGTAATTCCGTTGCAATCAAAATTAATTGTCTTTTTTAAACATTCGTTTGCACAATAAAGTAAAATTGCACCCTGCAAATATATATTTATCATAAACACAACAATTGCAAAAAAATCCATATGCCAGCCCTTTGAAGTACCAATTGCATATTGCACAACATCGTTTATAATATTAACGTGAAAGATCGATGTTTCTTGATATAAAATGTAATAAAGTATATAAAGCCCTACAAAAACCACTGCCATTGTTATTAAAGGGAAAAACATATTTTTTATTTTCCCTTTTTTTAAATCAATTTTATCTAAAAATATCAAAATGGCAAACAAGTCACCTGTCCAAAAAGAAGGTCTAAAAATGGAGTTAAAAAAACCACCAAAACCATCTTTGGTTAATGAACCAAAATCAAAAGATGTAATAGGGACAATTGAAAAAGCAATTGCTGTTACTAAACTTAAAATTATAAATGGCAAAAAGAATTCACTTGTTCTTCCAATATTTCTTATTCCCGAATATGCAAGTGTTGCTATAATAGGCAAAAAGCATATTAAAACAGTAATTAAAGTTATTTCTTCATCGGCCACATCTTTTAAAAATGAATAACTATCACAAATCATTAGTAAAAGTTTTAAGAAAAAGAATGAAAAAAACAAAATATATAAAAACTTTGTAATAAATGTGCCAAGTTTTGCTTTTAATAAATCATACATACTTATATTTGAATATTTTTGTTTTACCCAAACAACAAGCCATAAAAACAAAACATTTAAAGTAATTACAACAACAACAGAAATTAATGCACCTGTCCCGTTATATTTATATAAAATGGACGGAAGAGATGTCATTTTTAAAGTAAAAAGTAGAATACCCGCTAAAACACCAGTTTGATGTGCTGAAATTGTTTCTTTATTCATTTGTCACCTCCACCCAGTCTTTGCTTGTTTTGTGTGTTTAAGGACTTTGGTCGACCTTTCATTTCAGATAACGGCTTTTTAAATAAACTATCCTTTAAGTCACTGTTAATCTGCGGAGCAAAAGGTGCTAAAAATGGTGTTCCATAACTATTTAAAGAATTAATATAATTTATTATGTAAATAAGTCCGCCAATAATTCCCAAAATTCCAACCGTTGCTCCTAGTATTACAAAAACTGCCCTAATTACTGTCAGTTGCGAAGCCTGAGAAGGAATGGTGTAAATTGCCATAATGCTAACAGCAACTATAATTACTCCTGGTGGAGAAATAAGCCCCGCTTTTACACCAGTGTCACCAAGCACCAACGCCCCCACAATTGACGTAGCAAGACCCAAATATTGAGGTAGACGCAAACTAACTTCATATAAAATTTGAAATAGTATCAAAATAAAAATTATTTCCAAAACTGGGGTAAAAGGTAAATTTTTTGTTGAATTTGCTATAATTATAACATAACTTAGCGGCAAAGTTGTGTAACTGTATAGCCTAAAGCTTAAATATAGCCCAGGAATAATTGTTGCAACAATTATTCCTAATGCCCTAATTATTCTAATTAAACTTACATATATGTAGTTCGTGTAATAGTCATTACTACTCTGTACGTCTTCAAAAATCATATATGGAACAGTAATTACAATTGGTGAACCATCAACCAAAATTGCAACCCTTCCCTCAAGCATTTTTGCAACAACAATATCTGGTTTTTCCTGAAATCCAGTTTGTTCAAAAAGAGAGTTTGGTCTTGTCTTTAAAAATTCTGCAATATAATAAGAATCCACCACTCCATCTATTTTTATTTTTTTAATTTTGGATTTTACATCTTTAACATTGTTTTTGTTAACAATGTTTTTTAAATATAAAACACTGACCTTTGTGTTTGTTTCTCTGCCAACATTAAAGTTTTCAATTTTTAGATTTCTACTTGGCAATCTTTTTCTAATTAAAGATAAGTTTGTGCTTATTGCTTCAACAAAACCTTCTCTTGGGCCATAAATATTGGGAGAAGTTGGTGGCTCTTGGGGTGTTCTAACTGGATATTTTTCTAAATCAATACTCAAGCACTTTCCATTAAAAAGTAACACCACATAGTTCTTTAAAATTTCATCAAGAATTTCAGTTTCTTCAATTTCCTTTATATCCGCTGTTCTAATAATTTTTGAAATTAAGTCGTCAAAAGTAAAAATGTCTTTTTGCATTAAAATAGGGTCAATAATTTCCTTTGCAATTGCAGATTTATCCACCATACTTTTAAAAAAGAATATAGAAACATCACCCGACTTCGTCTGCAATTTCCTTTCAATAAAATCGGCGTTGTTTTGTAATTTAGTTTTTATATCTTCAGATAAAGAAAAAGACATACCCTCTCCTTTTTTGATAGTATGTCTTTTTAAAATAATAAATATTCTGTTTTAAAATTGTAAATTTAGGTTTGCTTTTGCATTTTTTTGTATGAAATATCGCCAACCGACAGATTTAAATTAGTATTTTGCAGAACCTAAAGTCTGTACCAATAAACCTTGGTCTGCGAGAAAGCAAACTTTTGAAGAAAAACTCTTTATGATTGCATCAAGACACCCCCTTCCCGTAAGGCAAAAGGAGATAACCTCTCCGTCAAAAATAAAATTTTTGCCACCTCTCCTTTGCAGGAGAGGGAAAATGTCTTTGCCGAAGTATGGCTGATTATTGATTTAGTTTTGGTTAATAAGTTAATTTAAACCAAACTTCGTTTATCACCTCTCCTTGGCAGGAGAGAAAAAACATCGTCATATTCTCACAAAAATATAAGGAATAAATCATTTTTTAAATAATTAAAACCACCTTCGAAGAATGCTCTTCGCCAAGTGGCTTTAAAATTTTTCAAAAAAAATTTTTAACTCTTCGAAGCATTCTCTTCACCAAGTGGCTTTATTTGCTTTTGTTGGTACAGGTATTTGTTTGTGTTAACTTATTTATTCAATTATTCTTAATCTACTATTTTATTATAATCATCCTTGTTTCTTCTAGATGTAAATTATTTGCTTGAACGACTTTACGAAGCGGTAGTCCGTCACTTGGTGGACTACCAGCGAAGCTCAAAGTGAAAGCAATCATTTACATCTTTGCAATCATTTACATCTATTTACATCATGCTCACATTCACTTTTTCCGAATTTGTTTGATATATATTATCACTTACTGCAAATATACTGCCGTTTAATACTTCATTCTCAATAAAATCGGCAAAGTTTGCTGTATACGTGATTATTCCACTAGCATTTTCTTGACATTCAAGTTCGCTTGCAACTAGAGTAAACTCCTTAGTTGAATAATCGCTTGTAAAAGTAAAAGCAACCTTAAAGTGAGAAGCGTTGTTGTTACCTTTTAGTACTGAAAAACTTAAAGTTTTTGTCAATTTATGATAAGTAACGCTTAAAGGTTTTGCAAGCACTTGTGTATATACATAGTCAATAGTGCTAGAAGTTTCACTATTTAAATAGTAACTTTCACTATCAGCAATCGCTTCCACGCACACTGGATATAATCCTGCACCAAATGAATTTAATTGTTCTAAGTCAAATTCAATTAAAAGATCGTTTTGCTCTACAACTTTGTATTCTATTGCTCCAGTATTTAAATTTGCCTTGTAATACACTCTATACTCTTTTGCATTTTCAACTGGATTCCAAGATATAATATTCCCTGCCCTAAATACATTTGGTGTCTCAAGTTTCACATAATTTTTTAATACTTGTTCAATAGCAAAATCACTTGTTGCTTTTTGTGTTTTACCTAAAGCTCTAACTTTAACTGTAAAAGTACCCGGTTGATTAAAATATGATTTTAATTCAATCACATTTGAAGTACTTGTAAACTTAAATTGATTGCTACCAGAATCAATTTCAATTTCATAAGCGGTAGCATTTTCAATTTTATCTATTGAGATAATAGTTCCCGTTTGACGTTGAATCACTTGATATGTTGGTGTTACTAATTTTTTGTTAATGCTTTTAAAATACAGACAAAGACCTGTTACCGCCCCTCCAATCACAGCCAAACACACAAATATAATAATTAATAATTTTGCTGTTTTGCTCAATTGTTTTTTAACTTTTTTGGGCTTTTTTGATGTATTTTCCTTTTCAGCATTATCTGCATTATTCAAATTTAAATTTTGTTCATTTTTTTTGCTATTTAAATTATTTTCTTCAATTTTGTTTTCGTTTAAAGTTTTTTTATTATGTTTTTTATCTTTTTTATTACTTTTTAGATTTTTATTGGAATTATTATCTATTTTTTTTCCCTTATTTTTAGTAATAATTTTATCATTATTTTTATTTTCTTTAACTGGTTTTAAATTGATGTCACCAAACAAACTATCGGCAGATTCTGAAAGGAGTTCCAAATCATTATTAAAAATATTTTTATTATCCAAATTATCCAAATATTCTCCCTCCTTTTTTATCAAACATTAAAAAATTATTTGTTTTCTTCGTTTAATTTTTTTACTAAAAAATCTATGTCAATCTCATGAACTTCTGCTGCTTCTTCCAAAGTTTCACCAAGGGCACAAGGGCAAGAAAAACAATGCATACCAAAGCCCATTAAAACATCTTTTAATTTTTCATTTTGTGCTAACACCTCTGAAATTGTCATATTTTTTGTTATCTCTTTTTTCATATTTACTCCTTTAATCTTCTTCAAAACTTTCTCCACATAATATACAATGATTTGCTTTTATATCATTTTCAGTCCCACATCTTGGACAACGCTTTATAAAAGAATCATCTTTATGATACAATTTGTCTATATCTAAGTCAACAAAAGTTCTTTCTTTTGCATTATTATTTTTTACATTTTCTTCGATATTATCAGTTTTTGATTTAATTTCAAAATTACCAAAAGGCACATATCCGTATTTTTGTTTATTTTCTAAAGATATTGTATTGTCCTCATGATTAATTTTGTCTTCATTTTTTTCTTCCTGAGTATCCGCCACAGAACAAGTATCATCTATTTTTTCTACATTTTCCGCTGTATTTAAAAGTTCTCCGTTTCCTTCTGTTTTTTGCTGTATTTGGATGCTTTTATCGCTTTCCTCTTGATATTTTTTTGGAAGATAATACTTGCAAATTTGCAAATCAACAATTTCTAGTCCAGCGGATAAAAATAATTTACTAATCGCTTTTTTTAATTTTTCTGCGATTATTGGATTATTATCAACAATATCTTTGATTATAAAATTATTTTTTTCTAATGTAGTTACAACTAAATCATTTACCCAACTATCAATTATATCCTCTGCCTCACCAGTTTTAATATAATCAAATTCATTTAGTAGTGACTGCATTAGTTCGGTTGAATTTATAACTTTAAACGAGTACATCCCCATAACGCCAACTCTAAAAATGCCGTATGCTCTTGTTCCCATTTCTACTTTTCTATATGTTTTAAATTTACCACCACGCAAACCCTTGTCAATAAAATATCCCTCACTGGTAAATTTATCCGTTTGCTTACCATTATTAAATTTATCTATATTGAATCGCCTACAAGTGTATGGCAAATTAGCGTATGAGAAAAAATACTCGCCTTCAACAAATTTGTCTGTAACTTTTCCTTTTTTACCCATAACAAATTCATATCCGCTAGGCACGGTTAATTTTCCATTAATTTTAAAGATTCCATTATGTCCCGTAAAGTTGGTTACCAAAAACTTTAAGTCATTTTGGCTTGGACAAATATCTTGATTTTTCTTTTTCCAAAAAATACCCATATTTTTTTAATACCTTTTATTTTTTTGTCTAAAATTATTTATTAAATTGCTTAATAAAACACCATTTTCATATACTTTTTTTAATAATTCATCTGGATTTAAGTTTAGAATTTTTGGTAAAATTTCAAAATCCAGACAATTTATGGAAGTTTTTGCTAAATCTTTGGATAATTTAGTTATATCTATATTTCCACCACACTCAAATGGAATATGCTGGTCAAGTTTTGCATTGTTATCATGCAAGTGAACACAAGTTAATTTATCCGTATATTCTGGGAAAAACTCTTTATCCTTGCAAAAACAATTATGATGTCCTGAATCATAGCAAAATTTAAGCATTTGATTTTTTATGTTATGCTCGACAAAATCAAAAATTTCTTTTCTTTCCAAATTTTCCAAAGCAAAATTTACTTTATACTTTTCACATACTTTTAAAATTCTATTGATCCTTTGTAGTAAAATTTCACTTGGATCACCCTCAATATGAACAACTAAATTTTTAAAACCATACTTGCTAGCAAGCTTTGCTTCCTTTTTTAATAATCTTTCAATTTTATCTCCAATTTTACCTTTTAAATTAAATAATGGCAAAGTTCCATCATAACTTGCGTGAAGAGAAGATAATTTTAAGCCTATTTTTTTAGCATATTTAACTCTATTTTTCAAAGAGCCGTTTTGTTTTTTGTATCTTTTGTCATTACTCATTAAAACATATGTAAAATTATTTGCTTTAATTTTATTTAGTCTTGTTTTATAAGGCTCATAAAACCCATAAAAGTCTGTAATTCCAATATCCATTTTTTATCCTAAGTTTTAAAAAGATTAATATCATCTTCTACAATATATTTTTTCACAAAACACTTAAAATGTCAATTCTATTGCAATTTTAATTAATTTTGTGTACAATTGAGTGTAAATTTTTAAAAAGGATATATCAATGAAATATATTATATCATATCAATCCCAAAGTAAAAAAATTTGCTTTGACGAATTAAGCAAGTTAAACGCAAATTTTAAAGAAATATTAACATTAAATGACAATCAAAGCCTAGTGCAAATTAATTTACCAAAACAAGAATTAGCAAGTATGGTTTTGCACTCACCTTTAATTTTTGTTAGACATTTAATAGCGGTTGAAAATGAACTAAAAAAACCAATTAATTATGATAATTTAATTGACTTATTTTTTAAAAAATTAAATACAAATAAAACTTTTAGTATACAATTTTTAACAAATATAAATAGAGAAAATTGTGAAATAAATGTGGAAGAATTATCCAATAAAATTATTATGCAAGGTTTTCAATTGAATGTTAAAAATCCTGAACAAATAATAAGTATATTTGAAAATAAAGATACAATTTTCATTGGTATAGGAAACACACAAACCAATCTTTCAAGTTTTAAAGCAGGTATGCCACATTTTTCCAAAAAAGATGAGTTTATATCTCGAGCGGAGTATAAACTTTTGGAAGCAATTGATTTATGCTCGATAGATTTAACAAAAATGAAACTCGGCGCTGACCTAGGCTCTGCACCAGGCGGTTGGACAAAGGTATTATCAAGTCACAATATATATGTTCACTCAATTGACCCAGCAAGCCTAGCTGTGGAAGTTAGGGCACTATCAAATGTTAAACATTTTAGAATGACAACTCAAGAATATCTACAAAGATATAACTATAAAAATTTTGACATTGTTGTAAACGATATGAAAATGGATATTGTTTTAAGCACACAAATAATAATGGATTTTTACGACCGTATTGCAAATAACGGATATGTTGTAATGACATTTAAACTTGCAAAAAATTTCTCATACGCAAATATTATTAAATGTATTAACAAGTTAAAACAGAAATATAATTTAATTTTAGCAAGACAATTATTTCATAATCGAAGTGAAATCACTGTTGTACTACAAAAAAGCGAGTAAAATAAAAATTTGAATACTTTAAAATAATAACTATATAGATTTAGGAAAAAGTTGTTCTTTGTTAAAAAAAGAGTATTTTCATAATAAAGGAGAATACTTAATGAAAGAAAAAAAGTAAAAATAATTACAGATGCAATTTGTGGAATATTAATGTTAACATCTATATTAGTTTATTTGATTTTAGGATTTGTTCTTAACTGGTGGCATCCCGGTTGGATAATCGTTGTAGCTGCTGCATTTGGGTGTGCAATTACGTCTATAATTACAAATTTAACAATTGAACTTAAAAAGTCAGATAAAGAAAATAACCAACCACCACAAGGATAAATAATTTAAACCTTTTACTCTCCAACGAGAAAAAACAAAAGCCAAGCGACAGCATTTATGCTGGCATTTGGCTAAATTTGACGAAGTTAAATAACATTAACCAAGGGGCTAAATATATACCTTAGGTTTTCTGGTTCCTTGGCAATGTGCTATTACGAGGAGTTAGAAGGCAAGCGCCGTTAGGCATTTGCAGGCTAACTCCGATGCCTAAAAGAACATTGACCAAGGCTAAATATTTGCCTTAGTAAATATTTAGGTTTTAATTGCTTAGCAATTAAAACACAAAAAAATATATGAGCAAACTTAATTGCTCATATATTTTTTGGTTCCTTGGCAAT
>CALBKX010000019.1 GCA_937895935.1 uncultured Clostridia bacterium | reverse complement strand
TTTCTTTTTGAAGTTCTTCAATTTGTTTTTGAAGTTTAAAAGTTTGCGTTTCAATGTGTTTTCTGCCTTCTATTTGTGGGTGTATCACAGTTAAGCCAACATCTTCACAAAGCCTTGTAAGATAATCATTTTCACGCTTTTCCCACTGTATTTGTGCAGTTGCTCTGCCATTCTTTTCAAAGCCTTGTTCACCGGGAGTGGACAACTAAGGGATATTATGGTATAATAAAGAAAAATAAAAAAGGTGGAAATCAAATGAGAAAAGCAACAGTAGATGAAAAAAAGAAGTGCCCAAAATGTGGGAGAATTGAGCATCAAATTAAGGTAGGCTATAACGATTCAGGAACACAAAGATGTAAGTGCAAGATTTGTGGAATTCGATATACGATTGATCCAAAAAAGATAGCTTATCCAGAGGAAATCAAGCAAGCTGCCATTAAAGCATACTATTCAGGAGTAAGTGGACGTGGTGTGGGACATCTTTTTCACATGAACAAAGCAAATGTCTATAACTGGATAAAAAAAACAAAATAATTTTGTGGTGAAAGCACCTGATATATTTGAACTTGATGAATTGTACTGGTTTATTGGCAAAAAGCCGCATACGGAAACTCGCGAAAATACGTATATTTTTACTATGGTTAGTCGTAAACCGCGACAGCTTGTTGGATTTAATGTGTCAATGGAAAAGTCTGCAAAATATATTCAAGGCATTGTTGATAATGCACCCTATGCAAAACTTTACTGTACAGACGGCTATGTTGGATATCTCGATGTAGTCTATCCCGGTGTGCATATCCGTAACATACATAACAAGAGTGATACATTCACGGTGGAAGGAGTCAATGCTGATCTTCGTCATTATATTCCTCTTCTTGCCAGACGCAGCAGATGTTTTCCTCGTTCACTTGAAACATTAAAAGCTGTTCTGTCTGTTTTCACAGATGCCTATAATCGCTTTCATCTTGCTGTTTTCAATTTTAGACTTCATTCTCCTAACCGTGAATTTCCTCTTGGGCTTGTTGATTTTTTATAATCTCCCCATTTGGACACTCCCTGTTCACCTAAAGCCTTGACAAGTCCTGTTTGAGTTTCCATACCCTTTGTATAACCGTGAGCAACAGGAATATAATCTAAATGCACATGCGGTTCTCCGTCTTCATCAGCATGATAGTATGCTCCGATGAGTTCAAGATTAGGATTTCTTCTGCTCCAATCCTGAACAAACTTCTGCATTATTGCCTTGCCTTGCTCAATTGAACATATTGGCGAGCCGTTCTCTGATTTACCATACACACCAATAATCATTTCATAAACTGGGTGTTTCTTTTTATCTTTGCAAATATTATGATAGTAACTATCTATTTTTCGGTCTGCTCTTGTCTGTTTGTTATTATAGTTTTGTACACTTTCACCGAACAATCTTTTATAAGCTTGTCTGATTGGCTCATCAATCCAAATTTCGTGTATGCCATCAGGATTGATATGCTTTTCTTTGCTTACAACTTTTTCATTTCTTATGTTATGTTCTCTTGCAACGGCTGTGCCATTATGTGTGCTAATAGTTACTGGCATAACATCACTTTCTTTCAATAAAAATTGGCTGGGAGGGAATATTCATAAGGAGTATTAATGTTATTATATCCTGAAATAATATTTTTGTCAAGTTTTTTGCGATAGAAACGTAATAACGTAATAACACAATACTACTTTAGACATTCCGCAAGCGACATATCAAAAGAAGTATTGTGGCAGATGTTCCCTCTGCACTCCCTTTTTATCCAGTTTAATTAAATACAGCAAGAATTCCCCCACCTCTTTAGGTGGGGGAATATGTCACTTGTAATTTTTATATTTTAGAAATAGTTTCCGTTCTCTGGTATATCATCTGGTGAAATCCATTTGATTTTATCTGAAGCTTTACCGGTTTCTAAAAACTCCTTTATAACTTCCCATGCTAATTCTTTTGGCAAAAAAAGCCCAGTTGAAACCCAAAGTTCACAATTAGCACCATCTACGACCTCATTTAATTTTGATTTATCATACAATGAAAGCTTCTCTTCAAATGTATTTAAATTAACATATTTTAGATATATTCCATAAGTTTGGTTAACACCTATTGTTAATCCAGACATTAATTTATTGTCTTCAAAATATTGAATTTCAGTATCATTTGTATTACTGAACCAATAGTTTTCAAAATCATCTATAATATACTTATGCATCAACTTAGGGTCTATATCTTTTATAGCATTATTCTCAAATGATGATATAAAAAGTGTATGTTTCATAAACTTCCTCCTTTTTTAATATTTGTTAATGAATTTGTTAATCAACTCATTACATTTTCTAGGTTATTATTATATTCTCTTATAAAACCTTGTTTCCCTGTACTAAAAGTACATTTTTTAATTTTTCCACTAGAATCAATAATAAAATAATGTGAATAACTATCATTTCCATAATATAAAAGTTGATTACCATTAGAATTAATCATAATTAAGTTATTAATTCCTAAAGCTTTTGTCAATTCAATTTGATAATTTTTACAATTACCACATGTTCCTCTATCAACATAAATGTTTAAAGTATTTGGCAAGGATATTTTGTTTTCTATACACTTTTTATGTATTTTCATTATAACTTGACCTTCAGCATGTGTAAATACTTGTGATGTACCAAAATTATATTTTTCACTAAGAAAATGCTCTGGATAATGAGTTTTATTATATTTAGAGTGGTAATCTCTTGCCATTCTGTCTTCTTCTTCAGAATAATGTCCAGAATTGACTCCCCAAATTCTTTCATTATTAAAATCAGAAAAGGCTACTGTATCTTTACTATCTTTTGAATAAGGTTGCCAGTTATTTTTATTTCTATATTCATTTATTTCGTCCAAAGAATTTTGTATCTCACCTGTAGTTCTTGTAAGTGCTGCTATTCCATCCAACTTAAATTTTATAATTATTTCTATAGCATACCTTAATTGTGAATC
Organism: uncultured Clostridia bacterium; assembly: GCA_937895935.1. Lineage (GTDB taxonomy): Bacteria > Bacillota > Clostridia > Christensenellales > UBA1242 > HGM11367. The sequence goes on along the minus strand of CALBKX010000019.1, from coordinate 2,924 downwards.
ATCATCATATTCTGCATATTTTTGTAAGGATTTTTCAGCTTTCTCACCATATTCATCTACAAACTCAATAATTTGTGATATATCAGAAACTTTACTGAATACATTTTTTAATCTGCTGTATTTATCTACAACAAATTTTGCTTCATCTATTTTTTCGGCTTTTAACGATTTTTCAATGATTTCAGAAACTTTTTTATCTGTTCTTTTAGCATCGTCAACAAATATATCGATTACACTAACGTTTCTATCTAAATTAATTTTATCTAAATTAACTTTAGCTCCAGGTTTAACAGAAGTAGCAGTTTCTTTAACAACTTTTGTTAATTTATCAATTTTATTATTAAGGTCAGTGTTCTTTAAAATACCATCAGCATCATCTATAACATTATCTATTACAGAATTAAATACTTTAGGAACACTATCTGATGAACCTTTAGCTACCTTTTCAGCAGTTTTTATTAATCCTTTTTGGTTAATCCAACCAGTTAATCCATCTACTTTTGAATACTTCGCTATGTCAATTGCTTTATCAGCAGCTTTTCCAGTCTTGATAAATTCTTTAGCTACACCAACATAAGGAATCACACCAAGAACATCAATACCAAAATCTGTCCACCATTCTGTAGTACATTCAAATTTACCTATATCATCAACTACATCCCAAACACTTAAAACAAAGTCAATGCTTTGGCAAATTGGGTCTGGGGAAAGCGAAATAATTAATCTTGCTCCATCATATATAACTTCTACCGCATCAGGAATTTCTTCTGCTAAAGTAGTAACAACTTCTTTTCCATATTCAAAAGTTTTTACAACAAATTCTTCGCCTTTATCTTTTATATAGCAAATTCCATCATAAGCATATTCAAGAAGTGATTTGGTGTTTTCTTCCTCATACGGATTATCTGGCGAAATTAATCTAGCAATAGCTTCTTTTTCTTCTGAAGTATTACCAAAATTGGATATTACAAATTCATCTATTAATTCTTTATTTTCAGTATATTCTTCTTTGCTGACTTCTCCATCTTTAAGAATCTTATCAATAGAATCATTAATACCGTTATTATCAGCATCTTGATAATATGCTATATAATCTGGAATTTCCGGACGAAAATAATAGTTTTCTGGAGTATATTCTTCTTTAAGTAATACACCTAAACATAAATCACCTTGTTTATAATCAAAATTAAAAGTTCTTTCAGTATTTCGTTCACCCGTATCAGGATTATAAATAGTTTCGCAAGTATTATTCCAACGAATTACTTGTTGATTATTCTCACAACCACCAAATAAAATTTTATGTGTTCCAGTTGAATATACTGATTTTTTACCAGAAGTTTCATTGACTTGCCACGTACTTCCAAAAAATGCAATTTCTCCGGCAGTCCATAAACCTTCCATATCAGCAAGAGTAATATAATTCCAGTTATCCCAGATATATAATTGCCCTGCATCTTCCGTCATAATAATTTTATCATAACTATTAGCTTGTCCAAAATCGAACTGACCACTAATAGCTAATCCACCATTTCCAATGTTTAGAGTGACACCTGGATTATTATCCCACATTGAATTGTATGGATTTTGAGTTCTGAAAACAAAATTACCATTAATAACTAAGCTGTATTCTGCTAAATCTAAATTAGTATTTTCAAGATACATAGCAGAATCGTGAGAAGAATTACCTGTAAGTGTTAAATTATAGATATAATCATTGTATGGATTATATCCATCGTGTATGGCAATATAATTAGAAAAATATTCATAATCTTCATTGTCAATCACATTGTTGTTATTAATATCCATATAAGAGAGCTGTTTAAAGTCTTCATCACCTTTTACTGCTCCATATGGATATAAATCACAAATAATCTGCTGATCATTACTATCTATAACATTATCGCCATTCAAGTCATATCCAAGAATACTCTCTATATATTCTGGAACAGTTCCAATATTAAACCATTCATTTTTATCCTCATTTGTATAGAGATTTCCAGTATTTTCATCATAATTATAACCATCATATTCAGCAATGATAGCAATATCGTCATTATTAATAAATCCATCATGGTTTAAGTCATAACGGTCATCAAAATCTTCATCGCCTTTACGTTTTCCGACTTGATTTCCAACAAAATCAAGGTCATTGGAGTTAATTACTTCATCACTCCATTGATTCTCCGCATCAGGGTTATATGTAGTATCACCAAAATACAAGACTTCCGGTTTATCTGCTGTACCTAATTGATATGAACCAAAACCCATATCTTTATAAAAACGTGGAAGATAACCATCACACTCAATTTTTACATGAGTAGTTGAAGTTGAATTTTTTATATTGTCTGCGGAAATACTAAAGTACTCATTAGGATAAACAGTAGTTTCAGCAATAGTATTCCAATTATCATCAAATATAATCACAGAAATTTCTACTGTTCTATTGTCTTCTAATCCAACATATCCACTAATATTAAGACTATCAATTGTATTATTCTTATTACCGCCAAATAAAGAAAATAATGATATTTCTGAACCACCTGAATTAGAATATCTTAATTCATTGGCACGGTCTATAATGCCATTAACCAAATCCTCTTTATTTACAGCTGAAGTTTTAATTTCTGATGCTTTTGTTGTTAGACTGGTAATAATAGTAGCATTATTACATAATAAATTCTGACCTAATGTAAGTGTTGCTAATAAACCAGATAGTATACGTTTTGATTTTAATTTCATTTTTTCTCCTTAATTTTTAATAAATTATAAAACACATTGAGATTATATCACAAAAAATATTAAATTTCAATTCCAATTACTTACAATATTTATCCAAATTTTAGTATTAATTTTATATATTTTTAAAATGTGTATTTTAGAATAAGTTTATCTATTTAATTATAGAAAATTAATTTTATCGATTG
>CALBKX010000018.1 GCA_937895935.1 uncultured Clostridia bacterium | reverse complement strand
CTAAGGCTTTTTTTATTTCAGACTGTTGACAAAGAGTTTTTATTTTCTTTGAACTGGACATCCGCATGGACTTGGACATGGACAAGAACAAGGGCAACCACATTTATTATTGAATAATAAACCACCTAGTTTTTCTCTTTCTTTGTCACAGCCTATAGTGTCAACTACAACGAAACTTTTAAAGAATAAGTCTTTAACGTTCCATTTCTTTAAAGACATAGAATCAACCATGTTTACCTCCTTTTCTATATTGATTAACACTTTTTGTGTATAATCCAAAATTAAATTTTTAAGACCTTGTTAACCACAAGTTCTCTTTCATTATTACAATCACATTCACTTCCATTTACCATGCATGGACCATAACATACTTTATTATGTTTGCAGCTTATACAAAATGACAATTTATTATTTTTTGCTTTATTTGTAGAATTTCTAAATATCTCTTTAAAAGACTGTTTTCTTAAATTACCAATAGGATTTCTATGCATTAAGCAGAACCCAACTTTACCATTTTGCTGTATTGCCAAACAAGTTTTACCAGCACTACAGCCCATAATATCAGGTATAACATTTTCCTCGCTAACTATAGTATCAAAATATTTATCTATATAACCTTCTGGAGCATCTAAAAGTGTTTTATATCCTTTCTCATTGATTTCTTTTTGTATAGTTTTCATCTGCTTCTTAACATTAAGACGTTGTTCTTCGCTTAAAAATTTACCTTCATCAGTTGCCCTGCCACTACCACAAACTGGTATCATTTGAATAATATCACAATTGTAACTTCTTGCCAAATCATATAAATCTTTTAAATTTTTAAAATTATCTGGACCTATAGTGCTATTTATTCCAAAACTATTAATATTTGTTTTTGATAAAATCTTCAAAGCATTGTTACATTTTTCAAAAGAAAAATCTCGTCTTCTCATAGAATTGTGAATATTTTCATCAGCTGAATCTAAGCTTACTCTTATATTTGAAACTTTAGATAAAACATCAGTCATTGATTCATTAATAAGTGTTCCATTTGTTGTAATCATAACCCCCATACCAGCATTATCGTATGTATATCTTATAATATCTGCAAATCGTTGTTTCATAAATGGTTCCCCACCAAGGAAATAAATATAGAAAACGCCCATTTCACTCAACTGATCGATTACATTAATAGTTTCCTCAAAGGTTAATTCGTCAGGGCTTTTACATCCGGAAGCGGAGTAGCAATAATAATAATTTAAATTACAAGCGGATGTAATATCCCACCAAACCATATTCGGAGCCTGAAATTCATAATTATCATCATAAAAATCAAAAACCTGTTTAAACTTTACTAGTCTTTCTTCTCCATATTGTAAACCGCCATCTTCTAAAAGGTTAGATATAAATTTTATAAAATCATTCCTATCTTCTCGTCCAATTCCAAACAATTCCAATAATTCATTAACTGTATAATGATTTTCATCAATTTGTTTATAAATGTGGAAAACAAACTCAGAAGTTTTAGAAATCCCTAAGGTTGGTCGATGGAATAATATTGCCCCAAATTTCTCTCTTCTAATTTTATAATCTTTATCAATTGTTAATTTCTTATCTAAATCTAACATAATATTCATCTCTCCAAAATTTTTATACTTCCATTTGAGCCATCTATTTTTATTTTTTTTGCATCTTTTAGCATAAATAACTCTGTTTTATCCATTTCCACGATACATGGAAGGTTCATTTCTCTACATATTATAGCCGCGTGACTTAAAAATCCTCCTACAGCTGTAATGACTCCTTTGAATTTTTTCATTATTGGAACCCATTCAGGATCTGTAAACCATGTTAATAAAATTTCATCTCCCAAAGGTTCCACAAATTCTTTAACATTATTTAATAATATCGGTCTTCCAATTGCTATCCCAGGAGAGGCTGGCGTCGCGTTGTAATCTGTTTCGTTAAAGTCATATTGATTAAACATCATACCAATATCAGTCGTTACATATCTCGCTTGAAGAAAATACAGTTCATCATTTTTATAGCACCATTCAATATCGCTAGCAGCATGTAACTTATTTTGAACATCTACCATTTTCATAGATAAAATACTTTGTAAACTATTTTCAGAATTTCTGTTTTTAAAAATATATCTTGTAGGATTTTTCTTTCCACTAACTAAACCTTCACCACAGCCTTCAACATATTCTAACAATCCCGCATTTAAATTTGCTTTATCGCCCATCCATACTCCAGCAATATCAGGATCAATAAATTCCTGTATGATTAGATGCATTTTGGGCTTTGTTTTTAAATTAACATGTTCATAATATGTCAGTGCTCTTTTTGAATTAATTGAATCAGCAACATATAACATTGCATTTTCTAAATTTTTATAAGGAACATTTAACACCGAATCAAATATTCCAGCAAAAGAATTGTTTTGTCCATCTTCAATATTTGCAGAACTTCTCACTGCATAGTGTTTTCTTTTATCAATTATTTTTAACAAATTTTTTGAATTGATATCAGTAAAATATGCATATGGAACATTTAACCCGAGAGAGTAAAGTTTAACCAAACCTAATGCCTTACCACCTATCAAATCGTTATAACAATAAGAAGGATGTACCAAATACAATTTAGAATAATCTTCAATGGTAGAATATTGTTTGTCTAGAATTTTAGTTAAATAATACGTAAATTTATAATTAAAATTAGTGTTAGAAATTAATAATTTAGGGTAATGTAAATCCATCTCAGAATATAAGTAATTTAAACGTCCATCACTAACAAATAAGTGTTGAACATCCTGCCATTTTTTTATACAAATATAATTTTTTTCACAATTTAAATATTCATTATTTTTTTTATAATAAATTGATTGTTTCAAAGAATCTATCTTTTTTAAGTTATATAAGTATTTATCTCCGTATATTTTTATTAATTCCTGCTGTATATTTTTCGTTAAAATAGAATTATTTGTTGCTAGTTCTATAAACATCCAATAGGTTTCTGCGTTCATTAAATCATCTATACTATTAGTCTTTTTATATTTATAAAAATAATATTTTGAAGTGTTTTTAAATTGCTGTAAAACCCTATCTATATCTTCACTTTTAATTTCAATATTGGATAACATATTTACAGCATTTAAAGCTTTTTTAGCAAATTGCTTATTAAAAAAACAATCTAGCAAAAATTCACCAACCCATGTTTCATCTAAAACAAAATTTTCAATCTTATCCTTTATTTCTAAGATTTCACAATTTTTCATATGTTACCTCATTAAACATAATGTAGTCTAAAGAAAAATTAAATGCAACAAAAAAGAGTTTGAAAAAATGATTTTTCGTTAATTTGTTTAGTAAACAAAACTAAAAAAGAACAAAATCACTATGATTAATTTATCAAATTCTAAAAGAAATTTTAAACATATTTCTCTTGCGGTCAACAGGTATATTTCACATAAAATTAATCTTGATTTTTAAATAGCAAAAAAACGAATTTATGTAGTTTTTTTGCTGTTTCTTTTAAAACAATTAGACATTGCCATTTGTAGATATTTGTTGCTTTTTTTGAAGTTATGGTGATATAATAAGGTTAATTTTTTATTGGAGAAAAAATATGAAAGAAAATATTAAAGACTTATATATTAATTTTTTTGTTAGCAAAGGGCATAAACAAATACCTAGCAGTAGTGTTGTTCCAGAAAATGACCCAACTTGTTTATTTAATACCGCAGGTATGCAACCTTTAGTTCCTTATCTACTTGGTGCAAAGCATCCATTAGGTACAAGATTATGTGATTTTCAAAAATGTTTTAGACTCACTGATTTGGATGAAGTTGGCGACAACTATCACCATACTTTTTTTGAAATGTTAGGCAATTGGAGTTTGGGCGATTATTTTAAAAAAGAAGCGATTTCTTGGAGTTTTGAGTTTTTAACAAAAGTTTTAAACCTTGATATTAATCGTTTAGCGTTTACTGTTTTTGCTGGAAATGAATATGTACCCGCTGATGAAGAAAGTGCATCATTATGGGAGGCTCAAGGTGTAAGCAGAGATAGAATTGCTTTTTTACCTGCTGAGGATAACTGGTGGCCAAGTATGGAACAATTTGGACCTTGCGGAAGTGACACGGAAATGTTTTATTGGATTGATAATGAAACTCCTGCCCCAAAAGTTTTTGACCCTAGCGACAAACGCTGGATGGAAATTTGGAACAATGTTTTTATGCAATTTAATCATTTAGAAAGTGGCGAATTTGTGCAATTAAAACAAAAGAACGTTGACACTGGTATGGGTGTTGAACGCACTACCGCTGTACTTGATGGATTAGATGATAACTATTTAACTGAAATCTGGCAACCTATAATAAAAGAAATTGAAAAATTAAGTAACAAAAACTATTCTGACCACAAAAAACCAATGCGTGTAATTGCCGACCATATGCGTGCTATTGTTATGATTGCTGGCGATGATGCTGGAATTGTCCCATCAAACACTGACCAAGGTTATATTTTAAGACGTCTTATAAGACGTGTCATTCGTTTTGCAAAAAGTATTGAAATTGATACTTCAACAAATTTTGAAAACGGCATAATTGACATAATTGTTGACCAATTTAAAAATTACTACCCTGAAATTTTAAAGAATGAACAAACAATTAAAAATGTCTTTATGGAAGAAAAAAATAAATTTAATAAAACTTTGGAAAATGGACTTAAAGAATTTGATAAAATAATTAATGGTTTTGAAAGAAAACAAGAATTTTTAAGAAGAACTGACCCAAATGCAGTAGTTGAAAGAAAAATTACTGGTAAAACTGCGTTTAATCTTTATGAAACATATGGTTTCCCAATTGAAATGACTGAAGAAATTGCTCGCGAACGTGGTATTGACGTTGACACTTCAAACTTCAAACAATTGTTTGCAGAACATCAAGAAAAATCTAAACAAGGAAGCGAACAAAAATTTAAAGGTGGATTAAGTGATGCAAGCGTAGAAACTGCTCGCCTTCACACAGCAACTCACCTTATGCAAGCGGGATTGCAAAAATATGTAAGTGCAGATATAAGGCAAAAAGGTTCAAATATTACTCCAGAACGTTTACGTTTCGATTTTAATTGTGACCATAAATTAACCGAAGAAGAAATAAAAAAAGTTGAAGATTTTGTAAATGAAGCAATAAAAGCAGAAATTCCTGTAACTTGTGAAGAACTTACTCCTGCAAAAGCCCACGAAATCGGTGCACTTGGTGTTTTTGATGATAGATATGGAGATATTGTTACAGTATATACAATTGGATCGCTATCAAAAGAAATATGCTGTGGACCACATGCTAAAAACACAAAAGAACTTCACCATTTTAAAATTATAAAAGAGGAATCCTCTTCTTCTGGTGTAAGGCGTATTAAAGCAATATTAGATTAAAACTACAAATTTAAAAATCATATTATTTTGGTTTTATGACTTAAAAAAACACGATTAATTTTAGCTTTTAATAAAATTAATCGTGTTTTTTGCTTTTTCTCTTGCAAAAAAATTGTTTATATCATATAATTATAAAGCTGTGTTTAGGCGGGGAGTTAGTAGTTCCTTGTTGCCCGAAATCTACTATATGCGGGGCTGAGTATGGCATATGCGGGCTAATCTGCTTTTATGAATTTTACCTTATGTATGTTGAAATTAAGGTCTTATGCAATAAAGTCTTTTTGAACCATGTGAGGACCTGACGGTAGCAACATTAAAATTAGAATTTATGTGCCATAAGGTAGCTTTGGTGGAGTACTTAAAGTTTTAGGCATAAAAGAGTTGATTAGTTCAAGTATGTCCCACAGCTTTTTTATTATCTTTTACATTATAACATTCTAAAAAGTTCATTATCACCTCTAATAACATTTTACAATTATTGCAGCCAATATCTATCAGTTGTTTGTTCCCCCAAATAGATTTCAAATATTTACCACCTATTTTTGCATTATTTATAAAATCATCATCATCTTTAAAGCAAGATTTCTCTTTCGTTGAGAATTATAAAGACTAATTTTTCTAGACATATTTAGCATTTTCTTTATCCCGCCACTAGTTTTACACATTCCCATTATATCACCTCATAGGGTTAAAATTCAAACAATTTTGAAATAGACGCCCCGTCACAAAATATCAAAAAAATAGATTTTCCCTTTTTAAATTTTTGAATAAAAGAATTTTTTTACTTGTTGCATTTTTAGTTTAAAATTTGTCAATACCTCTGTGACACTATTTTTTTATATTATTGCATAAAATTTTGTGTACAAAATATATATACATTATGAAAAACTCTAAAAAATTAAAAATATTTTTGTTCAAAAAAAAATGGATAATTTTTAGTATTCTGTTTGCTTTTGTAATTTTTGCTGGATGTTTTTTACCTAAAGTTATTGCAAGCACAAGTCCTAAAACAAAATATACTGTAGTTATTGATGCTGGACATGGTGGGATTGATGGTGGAAGTGTTGGAAAAAATAGTGGTATTTGTGAGGCAGTATTTAATTTAAATTATGCAAATTGTTTAAGAGAATATTTGCAAGATTTTGGATTTAATGTTGTTATGACCAGAACAACTGATAGCGGGTTATATAATCCATTTGCATCAAATAAGAAAAAAGACGATATGAAAAAAAGGCGTGAAATAATTGAAAATGCAAATGCCGATTTTGTTATTTCTATTCATATGAATAGTTATAGTTCAAAATCGCAGGGCGCTCAGGTTTTTTACGGCAAGGATGACGAACCTAGCAAAAAATTAGCTGATAACATTCAAACGTATTTTATAAAATATTTAGAAAAAGCCAGAAAGGAAACAAAAGTTGGAGATTATTATATGCTCAATGCAATTAAAGCACCAAGCGTTTTAGTTGAATGCGGATATTTATCAAACCCAAATGAAGAAACATTGCTTTTAAAAGAAGATTATAAAAAAGAAGTATGTTATAGCATACTTCTTGGTGTTTTAGCTTATTTAAATTAATCTACCATTTGGTCATCGGTTATATCTTGCAAGCCAGCATTAACTTTTATTGTTAAAGCACCATTTTTCAATTCATAAATTGATGCTTCATCTTTTAGTTTAATTGTTACAACTAAAATTTTTGTTTCGTTTTCCAAAAAATCTTCGCTTGAAGAGTCACCTTTAATAATGTCAGTTCTTAAAGAGTTTTCTTTTGTTGGTGTTTGAGCAACACAGTTTAAGTCTTTATCTTTAGAAAAAGCTGTTCCAATTTTTTTATTTACATATGATGTAACAGTAACTGCCCCTTCTCCAGCAGTTGAATCAGAATAATTATATTTAGAAGAAGACAGCCATTCAAACGCAAAACGAATTTTAATATCTCTTGAGTGTAGATTTTTTATATAAACAAAATATGATATTTCATTGCCACCCTCTTCTTCACTAAAATTCTTGTCTGGAAGTTTAGTAAGTTGAGTAAGTGGAAGTTGCGTGCCAGTTGGCTGAGAATAATAGTATTCTGTGTTTTTTTCATCAGGTTCCTTCCCGAGTCCTGCTGCAACCTCAACAAAAACATTTTGAACTTCAAAACTTACAGAACTTCCAATTGTAATAGTGGCTGTTGATGCTGAATATACACCAAATGCAAGCATAGCAATCATCAAGCATAGTGAGGCACATATTGAAATTATTCTAAATTTTTTCATATTTTCTCCTCTATAATTAGGAATAAAACATTGTGATGGTATAGTCGCTAGTCACAACCATCACCTATTTTAAAAAGTCATCCTAAAAGGCATTAATAAATTTGATACTTTTATATTTTTAGTTTAATACATTCAATAATTCTTAGTCAAATTTTTTTGCTAGTATTCTACATTTTTTAAAATAAGTCCTTTTGCGGGCATTGTTTTCCCTGCAAATTTTCTATCTTTACTTATTAATACATCATTTATTTTTTGAGGTTCCATTTTCCCTCTACCCACATCAACTAATGTCCCCACAACAATTCTAACCATATTATATAAGAAACCGTTTCCGCAAATTTCAAATTCAAAAAGATTATCTGTTTTTTTAATATCCAAATTATAAATTGTTCTTATATAGTCAGGTGTTTTAGTGTTAGATGAACAAAACGCTTGAAAATCATGTTCTCCAATCAAAAACTTAGCAGAATCAACCATCTTTTGCAAGTTTAAATTATAATTTAAATACGTTGTGTATTGATAATCAAACGGACTTTCAACTTCGCCAATTCTTATTCTGTACACATAAGTTTTTTTATGTGCTGAAAATCTAGAATGAAAATCATCATCGACTTTCTTTGCCCATAAAATCCTAATATCTTCTGGCAATTTGCTGTTTAATGCAAGGGGCAATTTTTGAACATTTGAAAAATTTATGTGAGCATTAAAACATTGTTCCTTTGCGTGGACACCCGCATCTGTTCTGCCACTCGCAAAAATTTCTGGATTTTTTATTCCTAAATCTTGCATTGCATTTTCAATTACTTCTTGAATACCAAGTGCATTATCTTGCTTTTGCCAGCCAGCATAATTTGTTCCTAAATAACTTACACCAAATAAAACATTAGTCATTTTTTTTACCTGTTTTTAATATTTTTTTACCTTCAATATATTTATTTATTTTCAAAAATATATCATCTTCGGCAAAGTGTTTCCTATCTGATAAAATAAAATAGTCCGCTACGTCAGTTATACCCTTTTCCCTAAACTTTAAAATTTTTTCATTATTCTTTATTTCATCAGCATCTTCATATTTTAAACAATTTTGATCACTGTAAAGCCTTGCTTGCAAATCACATTCCAATTTATCACACTTGTGAGCAAAAACAGCTTCGGGAGTTGATAAAGTATCAAAATCGTGTATTAACTTAAAATAAACATCTTTTGCAACCAAATTTTTAAAAATGGCTTGGACAGCTTTTTCTCCGTCCATTTTTATTTTTAATTTTTTACTTTCATCAAAAGGGGTTATATCCCCAATTATTATTTCCTCTGTTTCGTGTAATGCAAGCATCATTATAACTTCACTGATATTTACTTTTGGAAGTGTTTCAGACCAAATAGCGATAGCAAGCATACACGTTCCATAAATGTGTTCTGCAATAGATTCTACCCTATCCCTTTTAACTCCCCAACGTTTCCAGCCAGACCTAACTATGTCTTTTAGTTTGTTTGTTAAAACATAATAATCTAAAACTGTTTTTATCTTTTCATTATCATTTTTAAGTTGAATCATACTTCTATCCTTTTTTAAGTATTCTGCCTTTTTTATGGTTGTCACGAGATTTTTTTTCGTACTCAAAAACTTCAATATCTGCTCTAACAAACCTGTACATCTGCAATCTACGATCCTGCATTTTTGGTCTTACAATAAAATGATTGTTAACTACTTCCCATAAGAATACCCAAGCAATTAAATCAAATATATAAGTGGCGATAAAATACGCATTAAGCAAATATAACAAAATATAAATTCCAAAGGCAACTAACCCCATTGCTAAAAGGTAAATTGTATTTAAAGAATTTCTGTGTAATTGCCTATTTATCGCTCTTAATTCGCGTTTATAGTTATTTTTTATTGCTTTATCAATTTCCTCACATTTTTCTTCATTTGCATCTTTAACATGAAAATGTAATGCTAATTCAACTTTTTGAGGTATTGCTGTTGCTTTTTTATCTAAAAATTCGCTAAACTCACTATCCAAAACATTTTCCCCATTTAAATCATAATAAGAAAAAATATCGTCATAGTTTTCAGCACCTACATCAATTATCCCTCTATCATTTTCATCAGTTTCATAAAATTCATCATCTGCAAGTTTTGAATTTTCAAGTTTTCGTATTTGTTTAAATTTTCTAAACATAAATTCCCTTTATTTTTCTATAATTAGTCAAACAATTTAGATTTTGACGAATTAATTAACCTTTAATTTTCCTTTATCTAAAAATTTTTCGTTAATTTTGTAAAAACTTTGCTTTAAGCGGTTAAAACGAAAGCGATAGTCCGTCACTTGGTGGACTGAAGCGAAGTGCTTGAGCGTTAAGCAATCATTTACATAATTAAATATATCATAAAACAGTATTTTTTGCAACTTTACCCTAAATAGGACTATAAAAAAATAAAATAACATTAATGAAAGTTGAAATAATTAAAGCAAATACAGAAAATAAGTCTAGATGTGTATGTTTTTCAAATTATGTTTTTTTGTTAAAACTAACAAAATATTTTTTTACAATTCCAATAAATAACATTTTTTTATTCCTAAACATAGAAATATATCGGAGGCTTTTATGTTTATAGTAAAAAAATTAAGCGATAATAGTAAAGAATATTTAAATACATATTATGAAATAATTGATCAAATGAAAAATGCAATGCAAGAGGACATCAATAGTAAAAGCATATCAGAAACTTACATAAAACAAATCATTCCACACCACGAAGCTGGAGTTAAATTAAGCGAAAACATTTTAAAATACACAACTAATGTTGATGTTGAAAATTTTGCAAAAAATTACATATTTGACCAAAATATAGAAATTGAAAAATTACAAAATATGCTCGAAGAATGTGCGTGCGTTTGCAATTCTGAGAGAGATATAAAACTTTACACACGTAAATTTAATGAAATATTAGATATGATGATGAAAAAACTCAATATGGGTCCAGCAACAAATAATATTGATGCACTATATTTATCTTCTATGCTGATACATAGTGAAGGTGCAATTTCTTTTGCAAAAAATGCGTTATCTTATAATATTTGTCCTAGCCTTAAACAATTATTAAGCGATATTATTGACGAAAGAAATATTTACATAAAAACTATAAAAGACGTTTTGAAAAATATTATGTAATTTACAATTTTTAATAAAAAATAGGCAAAAAATTAAAAATTTGCTTATTTTTTTAATTTTTACTGTAAAATTTATTAATTATTAAAATATTTATCAAATTTACAACTATGTAATGTTAAAATTTGAACAAGTCAAATTTTAAGTTGATAAAAACAATCACCTTGATAAATCAAGGCATCACGGCTTAAATTAACATCAGTTGCTGGCAAAAATACTTTCGATACATTCAGGCAAAACTTCCGATGTTATATTATGTTGCAATTTTTTTTAATTCTGTTTATAATATTTTAATAATTATGCAAATATGGCGGAACGGTAGACGCACAAGCCTCAGACACTTGTGATAGAAATATCATGCGAGTTCAAATCTCGCTATTTGCACCACAAATTAAAAAATCTTTGGAATTCCAAAGATTTTTTAATATTCTACTAATATTAAGAGTATAATTATTTTTCATTTATCAATTCTGGTGAAATATATCTTCTAAAATAATACTCATTTTTTGGTGGATTGGTCTTTGAATCGACAAACTTCCACTCCCCATTTGTACACTCAGGCCAAGAATAAACTAAAATCTTTCCTGTTTTGCGCATTTTTTCATCTAATTCTTTAACTAATTCCATTGGTGGTGTAGATCTATCGTCATGCAATAACTCTTTTTTAATGTCAATTTCCCTACCCAAGTACGTTCTGCACAACCTTTGTATTTTGTCTAGTGGCATAATAACAATATCATTTAAAAATTGTCTACGTAAACTTGATGCGTTTTCCATTTCCCACCAACAATTTCCGTTTTGCAAGTCGATAAACACATTATCGCAAACCACACAACAAACATGTTGTAATTTTGAAAAGTATTCTTTTTCATTTTCAGGTAAATAATTGCCTTTATCATCAAGTAAAAATGTGTAAGTGCAACTTGTATAAAACCTATAAATATGCAAAAATAATCTAAAGTACTCATCTTTAAAACCACATCTTTTTTCAACTGTTTTTTGATATTTGATTGCTTCATCAAAAAGCAATTCATCTCTATTGCCAAAATCTGAATTGTGATAAAAAATATCAATTGTATGGTTAAATTGTTTTAATACAACTGGATCTGAAAATATTTCATCCACTTGTCTTCTATCAATCATTAATTTTGATGTTAAAAAATTTTTATAAATTTCTGGAAGATATGCTCTAATTTTTTGTTTATAAATTTGATTCATTATCCTATAATCACTCCTAATTTTCTTTTAATATATGCTAATACATTTTTACATTTTTGTCAATATAGAAAGACGAAAAAATTTTGCTTTAATAGTTACTACTTAAAAAAAGTGATTTTTTTAAACATGTTAAAAATCACTCTTTGGGAACTATTTAAATATATCTCTTTTTTGAAAGTTAATTTAAACTATAATTATGAATTTTTCAAAATTGCTCTTTTGCTTGTAGTTTTGTTACTGAAATATTCTTTCATAGCATCTGTAACAGTTAAATTTTTATTTTTTATTATTCTTTGCTTTATTATTTGTTCCTTGCTTTTGCCAAGTTCACTTTTTACAATGCTAATTTCTTTTTTTAATCTTTCGATTTTGTTTTGTTTTTCAACAATCTCGGCTAGTGCCAATTTTAATTTTTCATTAGCCTTATTAAGTTCGTTTTCATATACGCTTTTAATGTTTTCCTGTTCTTGCTTTTTCACAAGTTTAACTAATCCCATAAATAATGCTTTTATGTCATCCTCGGTAATTCTTTCGCATTTTGTTGGCATTTTAATTATTTGCCCCATATTTTTAACATTCTCCTTTTTCTTAGTAAGTGACCTATATTTGTTTTGCAAGCGTAACATAGTTGGCACATCACCATTTGATAAAATTAAACAAGCTTTTCTGACAGAATTCCCTTCCTTAATTAAAGAATCTATTTTTGTAACCACTTCTTTTTCTTCTACTCTACTAAAAGGAACACCTCTGTTAACATAGTGGCAAGTTAAATCAATTCCCAATTCTTTGACTAAATTTTTATTATTTAGTAAAAAGGATAATTCTTTATAATAATAGTTTCTGATGCTGTTTTTTTGTCTATGTGTGCATTTTGAATATTCATCAAAAATTTTTACAAGTGGCATACCTTCACTTTTTTTAATTTCTACAAACTTAAATAATGTTTTAACTTCTTCATCATCCCATTTAGAAAATTTTTCCATTTGTATCCCTCCCTTATAACTTACTTTTTGATTATTGACAAAAAAATTGTGATTATACATATTCTGTTAATTTAGTAATATAAAACAAACACAAAAAGTAAAATACAATATGAGTATATATATTTTTTCATTAAACGATATCGGTATAAAAATTAATCAAGAGGAAAAAGAAATATCAAAAAACACAATTTTAAAATTGGAAAGTAATGATGTGTGTGACTTATTAGTTTGGTCAAAAAATGGAGGAAATGTTTATAAGGTTTCATTAAACGAACCCACGTATAATAGTAATATAAAAATTAATACAATAAATCAAAATTGTTTTATAGAAGTCATTTCCACTAACAATAACCTACTCAACAAAATTAATACTAATAACAGTGAAATTGAAATTTATAACGACCACGTAAGCATTATTGTTGGGACTAAATTATATAGTTATTATTTTTTAGGAAAAGAAAAAAACCATGCAATTGAACAAGATAATAAAATTTATGTGTTTAATGAAAACAACTTACTAGAATTTGATTTAGAAAGTTGTTCGTTTTATTTGTTAAATTGTGATAAATTTGCGTACTTTCAAGATAAATTTGAACTTTTGTGCAACGTTCCATTTAATAATGCATACTATGTTTTTTATAAAATTAATTTAACAGACAACGATATAAAAATTAAACATTTAAAAAAAGGAAATCCTAATTTTAATAAATATAGCTTACCTTTTTTAGTGTTTAATTTAATTAAAGCAGATTTTAGTGAGGCAGAAAATTATATTTCAAAAAATATAAAAATTGAAAATATAAAAAAATATTTTAAAAATTATAGTTATTTATTGGAAATAGATAGTGATTTTTATCTTTTAGGCAATAATTTCAATAAAATTGACTTTACTGTTTCAGATAATGAAATTACAGATATTGACTAAAAATGACTTTAATATTAAAATGTACAAAAGGGGAAAATTATGGACATAAAAGAAATAATTGATAAAAAATCAAAAGGTAAAGAACTCACAAAAGAAGAAATTGATTATTTTGTTGATGGTTACACTAATGGTTTAGTAGCAGATTATCAAGCAAGTGCTTTACTTATGGCAATTAAAATTTTAGGAATGACTGAAAAAGAAACTTTTTATTTAACAAATGCTATGCTGAATTCTGGTGAAATTATGGATTTATCAGATTTAGGATTTATTGTTGATAAACATTCAACAGGTGGAATAAGTGACACTACTTCAATCGCACTTGTTCCAATTTGTGCTGCTTGCGGAGTAAAAATGCTTAAATTAAGTGGCAGAGGTTTAGGCTTTACTGGCGGAACTATTGACAAACTTGAGGCTTTTGATGGATTTAAAGTTGACATCTCTATGGACGATGCTAAAAAACTTGTTAAAGAAAATGGTTGTTGCATAATTTCTGCAAGTTCAGATTTAGCTCCAGCAGATAAAAAATTGTATGTTTTAAGAGATACAACTTCAACAGTAGATAGTATTCCACTGATTGCATCTAGCATTATGAGTAAAAAATTGGCTAGTGGTGCTGATGCCATTGTTTTGGATGTTAAATATGGCAAGGGTGCGTTTATGAAAACAAAAAAAGACGCTATCTCCTTAGCCAAATTAATGGTTAAAATCGGGGAAAAAGCTGGTAAAAAAATGGACTATGTTGTGGATGATATGAATGAACCTCTTGGTTATAACATAGGAAATCGACTTGAAAGTTATGAGGCTATTGAACTTTTAAGTGGCAAAAAAGGAAAATTAAGAGATGTCACAATTGATCTCGCTTCAAAATGCGTAAGCTTAGGACTTGATATTGATTATGACTCTGCATATAAAAAGGTTGTGGAAGTTATTGATAACAAAACTGCCTTAGAAAAACTAAAACAAATGATAAAAAGCCAAGGAGGAAGCACAAAACTATTTAAAGGTCTTCATTTAAAACCAACTTTAATTATCAAATCGGACAAAGATGGAGTTTTGACAAAAATAGACTGCTCTATGCTTGGGACTTTGGTTGGTCAAATGGGCGCAACAAGACAAAAAATAACAGACACAATTGATTACAACGTAGGAATCAAAACATTCCATAAACTTGGACAAGAAATAAAAAAGGGTGATGTACTTTTTGAAATCTACGCAAAAGACAAAACACAAGCCAAAGAGTTTTCAGAAAAATTTATTAATTGCTACAATTATTAATTTCAGATTATAAAAAATCTAACTTAAAAAATGCCAGTACTTTTGAGTTAAACCCAAAAGTACTGGTATTATTTATGTCTAATATCATTTTAGCTATATTTACACACTCGTAAATTGGTTACAACAGTAATACTTTTTATTTGGTCATAGTCGTTACAACTGCAAGTGTAGTAATGTCTATTGCAATAATTGCTGACACAACAACTGCAACTACTTTTATAATTTTTTTGAATTATTCGATATTTATAGAATAACAATATATATCGATAAAAGACATATTAAACATTAAAATATTTACCATAAGTCTATCATTAATTGATTTTATGTCTACATCTAAAATTCTGTCCTTTAAGTCAATCTCGCTTGAATCTCCAATTCTATATTCTATTTTAGCAACATCGTTAAAAACAACTAAAACAACTGTTTTATCAAATCTTTCAAAAACAATTTTCAACTTATTATTTGCATATTCAAAACTTTGAACATGGCTATCATGAAAATATAAAGTTGGTGTTTTTATATATTGTTTTAAATTATCACTATTTATTTGAATATTTTTCATAAAATCAGTCTCCTAAAAATACATACTAGCGTAAGGCTCAGGAATCCCATTCAAAATCATAACATTTATGTAAGATATAGACACAATTCCCTGTGTTAAACTTATTCCATTATTACTCATATTTCCTATAGCATAAATCGTATCGCCAGTAAACAAATTGTTATCATCACCAATCTTTATAAATCAAATAAAAGTATAACAAAAATATTAAATATGTCAAT
Source organism: uncultured Clostridia bacterium (assembly GCA_937895935.1). Lineage (GTDB taxonomy): Bacteria > Bacillota > Clostridia > Christensenellales > UBA1242 > HGM11367. The sequence goes on along the minus strand of CALBKX010000018.1, from coordinate 42,160 downwards.
GCCTATTTTAGTTTTTAAAAAATAATATTGACTTACTATTTTTATGATATATAAAACGCCAAAAATTTAAAAAGTTTTAAAAACACTCCCAAAGTTTAAAAATTTTTTTCGACAAAACTTGCATCATATATTCTCTTTCAAATTCGTATTCTACATTAGGAGCAAGGTATTATGAATTTAACAAATCTTTTTGGCAAACAAGTGTTTGCACTTTACGAGGGAGAAATTGTGGGGACAGTTTATGATGCAATATTCAATAAAGACTTTACAAAAATATCATCACTTAAAATGTTTGACGAAGATGAAAATGAGTTTGAGATAAAGTTTACAAGTATTAAAGCTATGAATGATTGTATTATAATTGCAAATAAAGATAAACTGTTAAATTATTTTGAAAAGCATAAGAAAACACCAATGTTTAAACCTGTCATAACTGAAAATGCAACCTCTTATGGAAAAATAATTGATTGTTTAATTGATAACAAAGGCCATATTAAAAATTTTGTTTCAAGTGAAGATATTGCACTTGAGCCTAATAAATTATATTTAAGAAAAAATTTTGTGTATTATAGTGCAACAAAACTTCTTAATAAAAACATATACCCTAAAAAAACAATCGTTCCTCTTGAAAACATTAAAGTAAATATATTAAATTTTGACACTGCACAAACTTTTGATAGTTTTGTGCCAAGCAAACTACAATATAACACAGACACAATTTTAGGCAAAGTTGCAAAAGATACTCTTTTTGGCGTAAACAATGAGATAATAATAAAAGCAAATCAAATTATAAGTGAAAAAACAATTGAAGATGCCACAAGACACAACAGGTTGAATCAACTTTATTTTATAGCCATATAAGCGTTTTTAAAAAATGAGGATGTAAAAAATTACAGCCCCATTTTTTAATAAAATTACTAAAATTTGTTTAAGCGACAAAGATATTTACAAAATTAAACTCACGTTTATTTCCGCCGTGATTCAAATCGCAAAATTTGCATATGCAAGAAAAAAATACATTGCAAAATTTAAATAATTTCTTTTATTTTTTCTTTGTCATATTTACTCTTATATTCTTTATACTTTTCTACCAATTCAAATAAATATCTTTCTTTTGCATTTTCTTCCAATTTGTTAAAAATTTTATAATCAATTAATTTTGCAATCGGATTTGTTATATCATGATTTTCATCAAGCATAACTTTTACTTTATTATAAAATTTGTCATCTTCTTTGGTGATTATTCTACACTTTATGTCCACGCCTTCACCGAAAAAAACTTTAAACCTATCACATTTTATTAAGGTTTTATTATCGTTTTCCCTAACCTTATTTCTTAATCTATTTTTTGCCATTTGTGCCATTCTTTTTAATGCGTCTAAACCTTGTTTTTGCATATACTTTTCTCCTTTTGTTTGTATATACATTTTACAACTTTAACTTGATTTTAGACTAATACAAAAAATATACAAAAATGTTTTTGTTTTAACAAAAATGACATAAAATGTTGTAAATTATCATAGTTTGTAATTAAAAAAATTAAGGCTATAAATCATAATCAAAAATATCTTCATATTCAACGTTAAATTTTTCATGAATTAATTTTATTGTATCAGCACTTGGTTTACCACAACCTCTTTCCCACCAACCGATAAGACGATAGTTGTATCCCAATGCTTTAGCAAATTCACTTTGAGTTAACCCTAATTCTTTTCTTATTGTTTTAATGTTCTTTGCCATTGTTTTCATATTGCTTATATTACTAAAAATATTAGTATTTTATATGTTTGCTAATTTTACTAATATTTTTGTTGACACACCAGTAATGCTAGCATTATAACAGTATTATGGAAAATTTTAATAATTATTCAATTTATGAATTAAGACAAATTGCTAGAGATTTAGGAATTAAATCAAAAAGTAAAAACAACAGATTTTCGCTTAAATCTGTTGTTTTTTTGTTGTAATTCAATTCAATGGTTCAAAAGCATTTTTAAATTCGTCTTTCAACATTTGTTTCCCTTTACCTACTCTATTATCATATGGAATAAATTTTGATTTAATAACTTCAATTTTTCCGTCTTTATAAACTGCCACATTAGGAGGAACAACTCCAAATGCAACAAACGCCACATCTCCTGTGTTTGCTCCTGTTATCCTTAAACCTTTTCTGTTTCTTGAAGATATTTCATATTCCCCAATTGACACATTTTTGATATAACCTTTATCCGTTAAAACAGTAACTGCTCCACTCTTTTTAACTTGAAGAACTTTTACAACTAAGGTGTCATCCAGTGCCATTGCCTTAACACCCGCCGTCATACGTCCAGATGGTTCTAAATCGTCAGCGATGTTAACCGCCATACCATTTTTAGCAACTAACAAAAGACTGAATCTTGGGTCACTTTCGCCCGCAAAAACAACACTATCTTTATCTTTTAGTTTAATGCCTGCGAAAACATTTTTTGCAATCATATATTCATTTATAGGCGATTTTTTTATCATACCGCTTGCAGTAACAAAAATTAGATTTGTGCTTTCAAGTTCAAATGGCTCTTTTGCTAAACTTACAATATTTATTGGATATTCATCGTGCTCAATATTTTTATCAAGTTTAAAAAGGTCAACTCCACGCTCTCTCCACTTAGCTTCAGGGATATTATCGACAAGAGTTTTAAACACATTTCCTTTATTTGTAAAAATCAACACTCTATCAGTTGATTTAGCTTTCATAAGTTTAATATGAACTTCATTTAAAGTAGAATTATCTCCAAGTTCTCTCATCGCAAGGTTATAATTTTTTATAGGAATCGCTTTTATAGTTTTGTTTGCTGTTATAGCAAGCATATAATCTTTAACTACAATTTCTTCCTCTTCATCAAATTTTTCTATTTCAAGAGAGTTAGGGTCTAAAAGTTTTGTTCTTCTTGGTGATTTGTATGTTCTTTTAATTTCCAAGATTTCCTTTTTAACTACTTCATATTGTTTAGTTTTTGAAATATAAATTGCAGTTAATTCTTGAATTCTAATTTTTAATTCGGCAAGTTCTTCCTTAATTTTGTTAACTTCTAGATTAACTAATCGTGATAATTTCATTTCTAATATAGCAGTAGCCTGCTTGTCTGATAACAAAAATCTTTCTTTTAATTTTTGTTTTGCAATTGAAACTGATTCAGATTTTTTAATGATTTTAATAACTTCATCTATGTTTTGTATTGCAATTAATAACCCTTCTAAAATATGAGCCCTTTCCTTACAAGCATCTAAATCAAATTTAGTTCTTCTGTAAATTACCTGTCTTTGATACTCTACATAGTAAGAGATTATTTCAAGTAAACTCATTTGTTTTGGTTTGCCACCAGCAATAGCCACCATATTTATGCCAAAAGTTGTTTGCAAGTTTGTTGATTTATACAAATACTCTAAAACTTGTTTTGCATTTGCGTCTTTTTTTAATCGGATTACTGCTCTTATACCATTTCTGTCTGATTCATCACGTATTTCTTGTATAACAGATAATTTATCCTTATTTTCCTCTTTTAGTTGTGCAATTTTTTGTAAGAGTTGTGCCTTGTTTATTTGATAAGGTATTTCAGTAATAACAAGATTTTGCTTATCACCATTTGTTTCAATTTCAACATTCGAGCGAATAGTTACTTTGCCTTTACCAGTCGCGTATGCAGTTTTTAATTCATCGCCAGCAACAACTAATGCTCCAGTTGGAAAATCAGGACCTTTGATATATTTCATAAGTCCTTTATTGTCAATCGAAGGCTTATCAATGTAAGCAACAACGGCGTCAATTACTTCTCCTAAATTATGTGGAGGGATATTGGTTGCAACGCCCACAGCAATACCATACGCACCATTAACTAAAAGGTTTGGGAAACGACCTGGAAGAGTGTCTGGCTCTTTTAATCTATCATCAAAGTTTAAACTCCAATGTACAGTGTCCTTATCAATATCACGTAAAAGTTCCAAAGCTAAATCTTTTAGTTTCATTTCAGTATAACGATATGCCGCTGCACCATCGCCGTCAATTGAACCAAAGTTTCCGTGCCCATCAATTAAAGGTTCTCTTAAAGAAAAATCCTGTGCCATACGAACAGCAGCATCATATACTGATGAGTCACCATGTGGGTGGTATTTACCCAAACATTCACCAACAACTGTTGCCGATTTCCTATAAGGTTTATCTGGAAGAAGTCCCATATCATACATTGCATACAAAATTCTTCTTTGTACAGGTTTTAACCCGTCTTCAACTCTAGGCAGTGCCCTATCCATAACTACGTGTTCTGTATAAGGAATCATACTATTATGCAAAACATCTTCAAGCGGTCTATAAATAATACTTCCGCCACCAAAACGCATTTGTTCTTCTCTATTTGCCATAGTAAAATTCTCCCTGTATTTTTTACTTTTTATATTTTTTTGTTTAATTTGATTTTCATTATTTTTAACTTGAAATTTATTGATTTCTTTTGCATTTAAATCCAAATTTTGATAATCATTTAGATTACTCATTTCATCATTAACTTTTGATGATGAATCAAATGTGCTTTGTTCATCTGTTTTATTTTCATTTGTAAAAATATCATCAAAACCTAATTGTCCGTCTATTTTTTTATTTATCATAATTTCTTCTTTTTGCTGTATAGGTTCCAATTCGTCATAGCACATTTGTCCTAAAAGTATGCCTTCATCTTCGACTTTTTCATCATCAATCATATTTTTCTCTTTATCAAATAATTTTAATCACTTGCGTAGTGTCGCTTTTATTGTTTAATTTTATCTATTTTAATTTACCATATTCTTCTGCAAAAGTATCTAATCTATTAAAATTAGCGTGCTCTGCAATATACTCTTTTCTAGCATCAATATTGTCACCCATCCAAACAGTAACCATTTTTTCTGCTTGTGCTGCATCGTCAATTGTAACTTGCATTAATGTACGTTTTTCAGGGTCCATTGTTGTTTCCCAAAGTTGTTCGGGATTCATTTCTCCAAGACCTTTATAACGTTGGATACTATAACCTTTTCCACAACGTTCAATTGCCTCAGGTAATTCTTTATCTGAATACACATATTCAGTATAGTCTTTTTTATACACTTTATAAAGAGGTGGCAAGCCCACAAACACGTGCCCGCTTGTGATAAGTCCTCTCATATATCTATAAAAGAAGGTTAAAAGTATACTTCTAATGTGCATACCATCTTGGTCGGCATCGGAAAGAATTATAACTTTTCCATATCTTAAAGTATCCAAATTAAAATCTTCTTGTATACCTGTTTCAAGAGCGGAAATTATTGTTTGAATTTCCTCATTGGCAAGAACTTGGTCAATACGTTTTTTTTCTGCATTTAAAGGTTTACCTCTAAGTGGCAAAATTGCTTGTGTTTTTCTATCTCTGCCCATTTTTGCAGAACCACCAGCTGAATCACCCTCAACTATAAAAAGTTCACAAAGTTCACTTTTTCTACTTGTGCAAGATGCAAGCTTTCCAACAAGATTAAAGTTGTCTGCACTATTTTTAGCACGGGTTATTTCTTTTGCGTGTTTAGCGGCCTCACGAGATTTTGCCGCACCCTTTGCCTTGTTTATTATAACATCAGCTACTTTTTCGTTTGCTTTGTCGTTAAAAAACTTATTCAACTCTTTTGTTGTTATTGAGTCCAATTCTACTTTTGCCTCAGGATTTCCCAGTTTTGTTTTTGTTTGACCTTCAAATTGAACATTTTTCATCTTTACGGCTATAATAACGCTTAAACCTTCTCTATAGTCGTCACCCAAAAGATTTGCGTCTTTTTCTTTTAAATATCCATGCGACCTAGCATAATCGTTTAAAACTTTTGTTAATGCAGATTTAAAACCAACTTCATGAGTTCCACCTTCGGTTGTTGGAATATTGTTGACAAAACTGAAACAATTTTCAGTATAACCATCTGTGTATTCCAAAGCACACTCTGCTCTTAAAACATCGGTTTCTGCACTAAAATAAATAGGGGTACTAAATAGTCTATTTTTGCCTTTATCTAAATAGAGCAAAAAGTCTTTGATTCCACCTTCGTAGTGATAAGAAACATTTTTGCCAGTTCTTAAATCAGTTAAATCAATTTTTAATCCCTTATTTAAAAAAGCAAGTTCTTCTATTCTTTTTGAAATAATATCAAAATCAAATGTAAGATCTCCAAATACTCTGTTGTCAGGCAAAAATGTAACTGATGTACCTCTTTCATTTGTTTCGCCAATTTCTTTTAATGGTGCTTTTGGCACACCGCTTTTTACCTTTCCGTTTGGTGCAAGATAAGATTCAAATTCCATATAGTATTTTTTCTTATTTTTGCAAACCGTAACATTTAGCCAGCGGGACAAAGCATTTGTAACAGATGCACCAACGCCATGAAGACCGCCAGAATACGAATAATTAGAATTGTTAAATTTACCACCAGCATGAAGTTCTGTAAATACAACTTGAACAGCGCTAACGTGTGCTGTAGGGTGCATATCGACAGGAATACCTCTACCGTTGTCAGTTACTGTTGCACTGCCATCTTTATTTATTGTAATAATAATTTTGTCACCAAAGCCATTGGCAATTTCATCAATGGCATTATCAACAATTTCCCATAAAAGGTGATGTAAACCTTTTAGACCAGTTGTTCCTATATACATACCGGGACGAAGTCTAACTGCATCCAATCCTTCCAACACGACAATATCTTTAGCTTCATAATTACTTGACATAGTACTTTCCCTTTATAAAAAACTTTCCTTTTTAGTATACAACATATTTAAAAAATTTTTCAACCTAATTTTTGATATTGATTTTTAAAGAAAATTATGTTAAATTATAAGTATACATAAAAGAGTCAGTTATAGATATTTAAACATGAGGGAGGCTACAAAATATGGATAAATTAACTCAACTTTTTCAAAGATTTGATGGTTTAACAGTGGAAAGAAGAATTATTTTAACAAGTCATTTTGGCAAGAATTTTTTAGAAGGATATATGGATGCGGGTGAAAGAATTTGGTATAAAAATCATATTGAATTTATAGACAATCAACTTATAGATCTTGCAAACAAAATCTCAAATGAATTAAAACTTAACAGGCAATACAAAAAAATAGCAGAAGTTTATAAAGATAAGGAATTATCTGCATGGTACAACAAACGTAAAATTGAAAAAAATAAAGAAGCATTCTCTAAAAATTAACTATTAAATTATGGATATTATAAAACAATGTCTATAAAAAAATGTATGATGTAATAATTTTAAGTTGTAAAACAAGGCAAAATTAATGTGTGCAACATTAACTTTGCCTTGTTTTTTGTTGAATTTTTAGTTTTTCTCTTTAAAAATAAAATTTTTTCTTTATTTTTGAACTTTTTTATAAATATTTAAAAATTATTTTAAATTTTTATTATTTTTTAATATATAAAAGAATTTACTTAATTTTTTCATATTTTTTAATTAATTTTTCAATTTCTTTTATAGTTTTTTCTAAAGAGATATTTTCAATTACTGCGTCATAATTTTTAGCATAAGAAAGTTCAAATTCCATTCTTGATATACGTAAATCAATATCGTGATCACCGCGTATTTTTAAACGTTTAATCAATTCTTCTTTAGGGGCGGTTAAAAAAATAGACAATACTTTTGTTCGACCTTTTAAGGCATCTTTTATACTTTTTTGACCCAATACTCCAATATCTTTAATATAGTGATTTTCTTTATCATTGACTATGGTATCCAAAGAGGAATAAAGCATACCATAAAAATTATGGTGGATTTCCTCATGCTCAAAAACTTCCCCGTTTTTTATTTTTTGTTCAAACTGCTCTTTTGTTAAATAAATATAAGGATTATGCATAGCACTATCGGTTTTTCTAGGAGCTCTTGTAGTGCAAGATTGTAATAATTTAATGTTATCATACTTTTCTAAAAGTGCAGTCATAACAGTATTTTTACCCACACCTGCGGAACCAGAAATAATAATAAGCATAGCGTTTCTCCTTTTTGCTATGCTATTTTAACAATATTTGACAATAAATGCAAGAGGAATATTAATAAATTATTAAACTATATTTTTGGTAACTACAAAAAATTGCGTATATATGCTTACGCTTTTAAAATGCTTTAAAAGTAATAAAGCAAATACACTAAGATTTGTTATTTTGTTAAAATTTTAGAACATACTTTTACATATTTTCATATTCTAATTTTACGTTTTCGCCAGTTTCTGCATCTTGATATGTAACCCAATAACCAAAACTTTCTTCCTTTCTAGAATCAATAGGAAGCCATTGAGAGAATCCTTTAAGATCTTTTGGTGGTTCATCTGAATATATACTAGGCACTCCATAGCAAACATATTTTACTTTGTTGTCTTCATACAATAGACCTACAACATAATATTCGCCTTTCTCTTCATAATCAATTTTTACCCATTTTGAATCTGGGATAATTTCTTTCAAAATTTCTTCTTCAGGGAACTTATCAAATAATGTTTCAATTTGGTCCTTTATACCATCAAAAAAGGTGTCTTCAGTTTCCGTTTCTACTTCGTCAGAAATTGAATCTTCCAATTTGAAAAATGCATCGCGATATTTACATTCACTGCACTTGCTATCACAATTTGAAATTTCTGTATCTATTAATTTTTCTATTTCTTCTTGATTGTCAAAATATATACCATTACTATCCAAAGTATTTTTCACATTTTCATAGGTTGGGTTTTCTTCAAATACTGAAAGAGAGTTGGCAAGACGCTCTTCACTTGTTGGGATATTTCCGCACGCCCCTTGAAGAAGTGGCTTTGCCTCACCTTTAACTAAATTCACAAGTGCACAGGAAAAATTTGTTATATCATCTGTTCCATTTAGTTTAAATGTATAAAAACCAGCATTTTCATAAGTTAAACCCGCTTTTAAAACCTTTCCGTTATTCAATATGCCAATACTGAGTATTCCTTCGGGTTCGGCTGAAAAATTATATAATTTAACATTTCCAACAATTTCTCCGCCGTCATATTCTAAGGTTAAAACACCTTTTTCCTTGCCTTTATTTACACTGGTTAAAACAACGCTCTTTTTATATACCATATTAAAATTTCCTCCAACTAAAGACTAACTTAATTATATGATATATATTTTAATTTGATAAATGAAAATTATTTTGATTTTATACCATTTTTGTCGAAAAATTTACTTATTTGAACAAAATCCTCTGTTGATAGAGAATCACCTCTTGCCTTTTCAGATAAATTTAAAGTTTTTAACATTTCATATACTTCTTGTTTTGAAATAACAAAGTCTTTTTCTAAATTATTTGCTAATGTTTTACGTCTTGAAGAGAAAGCTGACTTAACTATGGCTTCAAAAAGTTCTCCACTTACATCGTATTTTTCTCTATTAAAATCAATTTGTACAACACAAGAATCCACGTTTGGAGCAGGAACAAACATTTGGCGTGGTACAAATCTTAAAATCTTTACTTCGCCATAAAAATCAAGAACAACACTAATTGCACCATATTCTGAGCTGTTGTTTTTTGCTGTTAAACGTTGTCCTACTTCTTTTTGTACCATAATGCACATACTTGAAACTTTTTTGCTTTTTAAAAATTTAAAAATTAGTGGAGTAGTTATATAATATGGTAAATTTGCAACAATTTTATAATTACCTTCAAAGTTTTTTTCAATTTCGTTTATGTCAGTTTTTAGCGCATCTGCAAAAATTATTTTAGAATTATTAACTTTTTCAAGATTTTGCTCTAAAATAGGCTTTAAATTTTTATCTATTTCATAACTTATAACCTTTTTAGCTTTTGAAGCAATCACTTTTGTTAAAGTTCCTGCCCCAGGACCTATTTCTAAAACATCATCATTTTCATTTATTCCACTTTGCTCAATTATTGCATTTAGTAAATTTTTATCAAAAATAAAGTTTTGACCAAACTTTTTGTTAAAAGTAAAATTATTATTCTTTAAATTTTCTAATTCTTCCATTATTTGTCCTTTAATCTAAAAAATTTTATCGCATTATTTGTTGTTTTTGAGGCTACCTCTTCAAAACTAATATTTTTAAGTTCAGCAATTTTTTTTGCAACATATTCAATGTTTTTGGGTTCGTTCACTTCCCCTCTAAATGGCTCAGGAGCCATATATGGGCAATCTGTTTCCAGCATAAGTTTATCTAAATCAACTGCTCTTGCTATATCAAGTAAATTTCTTGCATTTTTAAAAGTTATTGCTCCGCCTAATGAAATATAAAAACCATAATTTAAAATTTCACTCAATATTTCCAAACTCATACTATAGCAATGAATAACAACTCCATTATTTAAATATGATCTATATTTTCTTATAATATCCATTGTATCCCCGCTTGCATTTCTTGTGTGAATTACAAGAGGAAGTTTAAGTTTGTTGCTCAATTTTATTTGTGATATAAAAGATTCTTTTTGTTTTTCTCTAGAGCAAAATTCATAATAATAGTCAAGACCTGTTTCGCCTAGCGCCACAACTTTCTCGTTTAACGCAAGGTCTTCAAGTGTTTTTAACGTGTCACCATTCCACTCCTGTGCTTCTTCAGGATGTATGCCAATTGTGGCATAAACATTTTTAAATCTATTTGCAATCTCCACTGCTTTTTTTGAAGTAGAAATTGAAGAACTTGCGCAAATAATTTTTGTTACATTTGCGTTTTTCGCATTATTTATTATTTTCTCAATATCATTAAATTTTTCATCTTGTAGATGTGCGTGTGAATCTATCATAAATAACATTTTAATATGTTTTTAACAAAAAGTCAAAAATTAACCTTTTTTCATTAAATATTTTGATTAGGGAAACAAAATGTTTTCTTTGATTTTATCTATGAAATCAATAGCAACCAAAAAATTGACTTTAATTTTATTTTTGTTATATACTATAGTTATGAAAAATGAAGAAACAAAAAATGAACAGGTCATTAATGTTAATTTTAATGTTTTAAATGCTTTAAATTTATATAATGAAGAACTGGGAGAAAGTTATGTTCAAGACGGATTCAATCCTCTTGGAAATGATTTTGAATTGAGCGAAAGTTTTATTACTGACTTTTTGGAAAATGAAAAGAACAAAAAAGAAATCACATCTCCACAATTTTTAGAGCAAGACTATAATGAAATTGCAAAAGCATTTAATTTATCTCTTGAAAATGCTTTGCATCTTTTTGATACGCTTGCCGTCAAAATCAATGATTGTTCTTCTTTAAAACTTAAACAAACATATGCAAAAATTATGTTTTTACTTCAACTATATATTGAATTAATAAAAAAATATATAAAAAAATTAAAAAAAGAAAAAAATTTATATCAATTGTATATTAATTTGTTATCAATCAATTGGAGTTTGAGTGATGAAATGGAAAGCAGTTTTACAAAAAATTTCAGTGTTGAAAAAATAATATACAATTTAATCAAAAATGAAAATGAAACAACTAATAAGGATAATGAAGCAATTAAAGAGCAAGCCAGAAAAATAATTGAAAACAATTTAAAACAACAAAAAGAGCAAATTGTTACAAAACCAAAAGAGAATATAGAAGCAAAACCAAAAGAACAAGAAAAACAAGATAAAGTTTCAAATGAAACTGAAGTGAAATTTAAAGAAGTGAAACTTAAAAATGTTGTTAAAAAGCAAGAAACTTTTAGCAAAAAGAACAATGATGTTGAAATGGAAAGATAACTAAAATTAAATCATTCTCTTTTTGCTTTAGCAAAGAGTCGTTTTTTAGTATGGTTATTCCCTACTTAAATGTACTTACATTAAAAAACTAGAAAAGTATAATAACCTTTTCTAGTTTTTTTATTGTTTTAAAAATAAAAATGTAACTTTTTAATTTTCCATTAACTAATTATTTTGATGAAAAATTTAATCACTAACTTTTTCTGGAACAATAGCATCAACCAGCATACAAATGGCTTTTGGAAATTTACTAATAACATCAGTCAACTTTGCTGGTTTTACTATTTCAACATCATACTTCTTTGCATAGGTGCAATATACTTTTAAATAATCCTTAGCAAATAAAAAAGCTTCGACAAGAGTTTTGCCATCAGTATAAATATTTAAATCTGGAAAAACGACAGTATAATCTGACTCATCTTCTTCTTGGAAAAAAACTGCAGGAAAAATATATTGCTCCATAAAATATGCCCCTTTATTAGTTTATTCTAACACAACAATTTTATTTAACCAAATATTTTTGCAAATTTTGTAAATAAAAGTACGAAAAAGTTTGTTTTATAAAAACTTTAAGTTTCAACATAAAAACAAAAAAAGAATTCTAATAACTAGAACTCTTTTAAATAGTTTACAAAAACTTACTCTCTACCCATATCGGCACAAGCTACTTTATTTTTTAAAGACAATTTTTTTGAAAACTTTCCAAAACAAACTTCTTTTTGTATATTAGGAACAATATCCTGCTCACTTATAATTTTGTTAACTTTTAAAACATCGCCAATTTTACCAGTTTCGATTGATGTATATGTGCTAATTAATGTTTTTGGCATAAGTACCTCCACCTTTTTATGACAATATATTACCACACTTTTTTGATGTTGTCTATACCTTTTTTAAAAAAAGTTTTGAATAATATAAATGTATTTGAACAAACTATTTTTAAAAGGAGGGAAATATGCACAGATTAAATCCTGGTGATTTAGCACCTAAAACTGGTAACTATGCAGTTTGCGATAAAAACGGTAGACATATGGCAAGTGTTAGTGTGGAAAAAGGCGAACACTTACCACCTACTCAAAGCAGCGAATATTACTACGAATTCGCTGAATAATTAAAAAATCTTTAATGCTCTTAAAGAATTTTTAAATTCACAAAGCAAAATTGTAATTCAAACAATTTTGCTTTGTTTTTTTATATGAATAACAGTATCAAATTTTTATTTTATGCAATACATCCGTTTGTGTAATTTTATATGCAATTTGAATTAAACCTTGTTATTTGTTTTTTATTATGATATTCTATTTATACATAAACTAAAATTTAAAAAGTATGTCGGGTGGTTATGGATAAAAAATTAAATATAGGACTTTTTATAGATACTTTTTACCCAATGATTGATGGAGTAGTTAGTGTTGTAGATAATTATGCAAAAAGGCTGTGTAAAGTTGCAAATGTAACTGTTTTTGCGCCAAAATCAAAAAATGGATGCAGTTTTGATGATACTTCTCTTCCATATAAGGTTGTCAGATGTAAAGCTCTTGACCTGGGTTTTATTGGATTAGATTATAGTTTGCCTCTTCCAAAAAAGGATAAAAGTTTTATACAAGCAATTAAAGATGCCAATTTGGATTTAATACATATTCATTCCCCATTCTCAATAGGAAAAATGGGTTCAATTTATGGGAAAAAGAATAATATTCCTGTAATTGCTACATTGCATAGTCAATATAAGAAAGATTTTTACAAGTCTACACATAGCATTCTTATTACAAAAGCAATGGTTCGAACAATTGCTAAAACTTTTAATAGAGCGGATGTTCTTTGGACAATGAGTTCTGGTTGTGCAAATTTGGCTAGAGAATATGGTTTTACTGGCAAAGCAGAAATTATTCCAAACGCAACCGATTTAATCAATAATTTTAGTAAAGCGGAAATTCATTCTTTTAAAAATGAAATAAAAGCAAAATATAATATAAAAGATAATGAAAAAATTTTAATTAATATTGGAAGAATACATAAGTTAAAAAATTTAGATTTTGTGCTTGATGTCTGTAAAGATTTAAAGGATAAACATTTTGAATTTAAACTGCTGTTAATTGGTGATGGAAAAGATAAAAAACATTTTATCAAAAGGGTTAAAAAGTTAAGGTTAGATAAAAATGTGATTTTTGTTGGTAGAATTTCAGATGCAAATTTAAAAAGCAAATTTATTTCTATTTCTGATTTACATATTTTCCCTTCTTCATATGATACGGATGGTATCGTTAGGATTGAAGCGGCTGCTTTTTCAGTACCTACAATTTTTATAAAAAATAGTCTAGCTTCATCAACCATTTCAGAAAACAAAAATGGCTATATTGGTGAAGATAATAAAGAATTATTTGCTCAAAAAATTATAGATATTTTTAACAATGATAATGAATATCAAAAAGTTAAGTTAAACAGTAAAAATGATTTATATTTAACTTGGGATGAATTAATGCCTACAATTTACGCTAAATATCAAAATTTGATTAAGGAGAAAAAATGCAAAACGATTTAATTTCGGTAATTGTGCCTTGTTATAATGTGGAAAAGTTTTTACCAGACTGCTTTAATAGCTTAGTACATCAAACATATAAAAATTTAGAAATGATTTTTGTTAATGATGGCTCAAAAGACAACACTTTAAATATTCTAAATAATTTTTGTAAAAACAAACCCAATTGCAAAGTTGTTGACAAAATAAATGGCGGGCTTAGTAGTGCAAGGAATGCAGGACTTGCTTATGCAACTGGGAAATATATTTATTTTTTTGATTCAGATGATATTTTATCACCAAACATTTTAGAAGTGTTACATAAAATTATTACAGAACAAAATGCGGATATTTCTATTTGTAGATATAAGCGCGTTAAAGAAAATTATAAATTAAACTTTAATAAAATAGTTAAATATAGCAAAAAATTGAAAATATTTAATCAAGAAGATACAATATGTCAATTGTATAGTGGTAGATTATTTGATGTTTGTGTATGGAATAAATTATATAAACACGATTTACTAAAAAAAATAGACATTTATCCAAATGTTTTTAATGAAAATATTAAATATGGAGAAGATGTTGAATTTAATATAAGATATTTATCATTTTCAAATAAAGCAGTTTTTACAAAAAAACGTTTATATTATTACCGCCAACGAAAAGGCAGTTTAGTGCATAGTTCCTTTAATGAAAAAAGGCTTACAGATTTTATAGGCATTAATTATGCTATAGAACACACGAAAGATAAATTTCCAATAGCACACAAATATATTAAAAGTTGGAAAGGGCTTGTTTGTGTTGAAATGTTATTTTATATCTATAAAAGTGACTATTCAAATAAAGAAATAATTTCTGGACTTTTACAAGATTTAAAAGAAAATATGAAATATATAAAATCTTGTGAGAGAAATCATCTTTATAGGAGAATTTTTGTTCCTTTAACATATCCTTTATTTAAACTTTTTTTAAGAAAAAGAATAAAATAAAATGTAAAAATTTTTATATAATTAATTAAAAAAATATTTTATTAACTAAAAAAACAAGACAAATTCTTGCAACTTTGCAAAAATTTGTCTTGTTTTTTCAATTAAAATTTTATTGTTTTTTTACAAAATATATTTATTATTATTTTTCGATTACATCTTGTTTTTCTAACAAGTCTTTTAATTGTTCCACAGTATTAAAAGAAAAATCTTTATAATGCTTTATTTCCAAAATATCTGGTTTTATATTTGTTTCATTAAAAACATCAAGAAGTTCCATTTCATTTCCATGTTTATGACAATAATTACCATTTTTATCAGTTATTTTATTTCTAAAATCACGAAGTTTTTTTAATAACACGTCTGCATCAAAATAGAATAAACTTAAGTCATGATACCCTGCGGTGGTTTTTTCATTAAATTTTGAAAACTTAGCCGATACCCCACCATTTTCTTTTGGAATAATTTGAACATAAGGATTACTCTCATAAACACAAGGTATTACACCATCTTTTTTGTATGCATTTTTTATTTGAGTATAAATTTCAGGTGTAGTAAGAGCATCGCCCCATAAAACATAACAAAAATCACCCTTTTTTATGTTTAATCTTTCCAATGCCTGCCAAACAGCATCGCCACTACCTTTCCCTGATTCAAAGAATATTTTATTTTTGTAGTCAAAATAATGTTGGTTTTGATTAGAACATACCACATAAATTTTATCACATTCTTTGGACATTGCTTCAATATTTCTTTGAAGAAGAGTTTTCCCTTTTACAGTGACTAATGCTTTCGGTGTTTGACTTTTAAACCTTGATTGTTTTCCTGCACAAATTATTAAACCATATACCATATGTTTAATCTCCTATTAATAATTTTAATAAAGTATTTGTTTCGTTTATATCATTAACTTCAATAGATTTTGTACACAATTTTGATATTGATTCATCATTACCTTCGTTTATTTCATCTCCAATAAATAAAGTATTTAAGTTATCATAATTACAGTGTTTAAAAACAACGCTTTTGTTATTGTTAGGACTTAAAATATCAACAGTAGTTTTTCCTGTAATTTTACAATTTATTGCATCTGCATATTTTTCTTTAGCTAAATCAACAAGCAGTTTTCTCTCTAATTGTGTTAATGGTTTTATTTTATAATTTACAACCTTTACTCCAACTCCCTCTATGTTTAAAGCATATTTATTTTTTAATTCTTCAACAAATTTTTTACATTTATCATCTATAACAAATTCGTTTATAAAATCAGTTTGCTTTCCGTGTTTATATAATGTTGAGTTTGCATCTGCCCAAATACTAGAATTAAAATTTTTTAAGTTATCACCATAAACTTTGTTTAATTTTGTATCAATTGAGTGGAAAGAATTTCCGCTTATTATTACAGCTTTATCACCAAGATAATCATTAATCATCTTAACATTTTCTAAAGAAGTTTTTTCTATATCATTTTTTGCGTTTCTTGCCCAAATCGTATCGTCAAAATCAAAAATAATTTTATCATAATTATTTGCATTTTCTAAACCATAGTAAATTTGGAATAAGGCTTTTACATATTTATCACCATCATGTTTTCCTTTTGTGTTACCCATAGATTTAATTACAAAATTATATTTATCATTTTTCATTTTTAAACTATCTCGAGCATCACTATTTAATAAAATAGTAAAATCAGACAAATCTAGCCCTGTTTGTTCCATATATTTTGCAAAATCTATACTTGTTACTCCAAAAGAATCACCATCTTCTTCATTATTCATAACCCAAACTTTCTTTGCTTTAGAAGCATTTACAAATTTATAAAAATCTAAATAATCCAAGGTTGGTTGAATTGAACTCCAAAACGTACCTGTTGAAATTACAATAAAGTCTGCTTCATCAAGCAATTTTAACGCATAAGGGTTTAAGCCGACTGATTTATTTTTTACATCATAATGCATTTTTACTATTTTATCATCAGGGTTGTTCCAACATACAATTTCACCCTCATCTGAAATTATTTTACCAGACTGGGTTTCAGCTTTTACAAACAAATTATCAAAAGAATTTAAAACTACAAAATCAGGAATATTCATTCTATCGCAAAAATGTTTGTTTGTTTTTTCATATCCTAATTCACTATACATTTCAGAATAAATAATATTGGATACGCTAAAATCATTAAATTCATATCTTTTAGCTTCAGGACGAGCGAAAAATCTTATTGCATAATCTTTATATTCTGACATATTCCAATTTTCCAATAAATTAAGCACGTTTTCTAATTCTTTTCCTTTTGGAAAATTATATCTTTCACAGTAAAATTCCAACAAATTTTTATCACAATGATCGCCATAAATTGCTTTATATAAACGAGAATGATTTTTCCTAATATCAGAAACGCCTAAAGTGTTTGTAATTGCTCTACAAACGCCAGTAGATTTTCCATTATCGTATGCATTTACGATAACTTTAACATCCACTTTTTCATTCCCAACAAATAATTTTTCTACACCTTTTATTAATGCATCATTGCCTGAACCACCTGATATTATTACAAGTTTCATTATTTTTTCTCCTAACTTTTAATTATTTGCATTATTTTGTACGTTATCTTCTAATTGAATATCCATATTGTTTTGCGTAATCATTTCAACATCTTTTATTTGCTTATTTTCATCTTTTAAATTAGAGTTGAAAGTTTCATAATTTGAAGAATTAGAATGAACTATAGGTGTCCAAGCAAATTTTTTCTTGAACATAGCTGTTAGTTGTAAGAAAACAAGTAAAGTTGCAAAAATCGGCCATATAAACACTGATGCTATTTTTAAAGAAGTCGAAACATTTTTAATTCTTTTCCTTTCAATTATATAGGTAATAATTGCAATTAAAACCAGACCTAAATATGATAACGCTGTGCTTACGCCAAATAGTATTGCCCAATTTTTCCATACAATAGCAGGATCACAATTAAATAATGGTGCAAGAGATCGCAAAATTAAATCAATTCCCAATATGCCAAGACCAATTATTCCAACTGGGAGAATACAACAAAGTAAATCTAATGAAGACGCTCTTAATCGCTTTTTTTCGCCTTTTTTCCTTCTACCAAATGTGTAACAAAAAAGCGATTTAAATCTTTTGTTTAAAACAATAAACG
This sequence comes from uncultured Clostridia bacterium, assembly GCA_937895935.1. Taxonomy (GTDB): domain Bacteria; phylum Bacillota; class Clostridia; order Christensenellales; family UBA1242; genus HGM11367. The sequence goes on along the minus strand of CALBKX010000018.1, from coordinate 23,759 downwards.
TTCCTTTTGCCCAACGTAAACGTTGTCGCCACATTGCCTTAATTGTTGTAGGATGTTCATCATAATACATGGCATCATTGCAATAAATTACTCTATTTCCCTTTAAAACTTGTTCTATAGTAAAATCAGTATCATCAGAAAGAATAACAATGTTCCAACCATCTTTTACCATTTCAGAACTTACTAAAAACCCAGAGCCCAAAATTCTAGCTGAAGTTTTTAAAGCCATCCTACCACAAGCTTCAATTCGACAGCCAACGGCATATAAAATGCCATAGCAAGCAGTTATAACATTCGCTCCAAAATTTTTAGAATTTCTAAAAGAAGTTACCGCACATTTTTTATCATAAGCTAAAAAAGCATCATTCATTTTATTAAAATAATTTTTATCTAAAACATTATCGGCATCAAAAATGTGGAAGCCATCATAGTTTAAAGTTCCATAATCTCTATTTATGCATTCAAAAATATGTTTTAAAGCATAGCCTTTGGTTTTTTCATTTTCATTGTTATATTCATAAACAATAGCTCCATTTTGCCTAGCAATTTCTGCTGTGTTATCTGTACAATTGTGTGCTATTACAAAAATATCTAGTTTTTCTTGCGGATAATCACTTTTTTTAATACTTTCAACAAGGTTCCCTATAACTTTTTCTTCATTTCTTGCACAAACTATAACACCATATCTTAATTTTTCTTCTCTTTCTGGAAAAGGTTTTCCTTTGTAAAAAATACCTACAATAAAATAAATTGCATATTCTAAAGGAAAAAATACTGAAAGAAAACCTAAAACAATCATTATTGTATAAACAATTTCTATATAACTCATTAAAACTCCATATTAATGTTCTTTGAAAATTTGGCAAAATGAAAATGCCCTTTGCAAAACAAAAATCAAACATTGTTTTAGCATTCACAATCCAATAACAACAATTTTAACTATAATTGTTTTATTGTAGTAACTGCAATTGGCAACTTTAACATACATGGTTTGCATCTTGTAAAACAACTTTATATTTAGTTTGTTCTATTTAAAGCATTTTCATTCTTTATAAAATAACATTGAAAATATAAATAAGTTAATATTTACAGATATTAATACCTCTTTGCTATAAGCAATGAAGTGAACCCCGTAGGGGTCACTTCACAAAGCAACGTTTTTTTTTGTTTAGGTCAGATTTAATCCCTGATACTTTCAAAGTGTCTACATAAAAAAACAAATATAAATATTTTTTTACATTTTTCAACAAAGATATTATATCTCTCACATCTCCGCATTGTCAAGTGTTTAAAAAAAAAATTAAAAAATCTTGAATTTTATATTGGTGGAATTAAAAAAAATTAAGATTGAATTTTTGATTTTAATATTTAAATTTTCAATGGGCACTAATAATTTAAATATTGCTTTTATTAATTTTTTAATTTACTTATTGTAAAAGCGACTTCCATACACCAAAATATAAAAATTGACATATAGTGAAAGTTTTTAAAACGTATCTATTTTATTGTTTAAAAAAATACTTATTTAATTTGCTTTCAAAATAACAAAAAACAAGCGCCAAAAGTTCTAATTTTTTGGGCTTGTTTATAAAACATCGTGTTTTTAAATTAATTATTCACCTTTAAATGGTAAAAGAGCCATAATTCTAGCACGTTTGATTGCTTGAGCAAGTTCTCTTTGGTGAATTGCACAAACACCTGTTTGACGTCTTGGTAAAATTTTACCATTTTCTGTTATATATCTTCTAAGTTTTGCAACATCTTTATAATCAATTGTGTTTGATTTATCTACGCAAAAAGCACAAACTTTTTTCTTTTGCATAGGTTTACGATATTTTTTAACTCTTTCAACTTTTTCTTCTACAACTTCTGTTGTTTCGATTACTTCAGCCATTTTTATTCTCCTTTATAAATTTTATTAGAATGGAAGATTATCATCATCGATAGGTTCGAGTTCTGTTACTTCCTTTTTGTTTTCAACTCTTTCACTCGCAGAATCACTGCCTGATTTTGAAGTTAAAAATTCTACTTCGTCAGCAATGATTTCTGTAACTGTACGTTTTGAGCCATCTTGTGCATCATAACTTCTATTTTGAAGTGAGCCAGAAACAGCACATTTACTCCCTTTCTTTAGATATTTATGGCAGCTTTCACCTTGAGCGCGCCAAACAACAATATTAAAAAAATCAGTTTCTCTTTCACCTTCAGAATTAGAATAACGACGTGATACCGCTATTGAAAAACGACATACAGATACACCACTGTTTGTTACAGCTAGTTCAGGGTCACGTGTTAAGTTCCCGATTAAATATACTCTATTCATATTTTACCTCTTACTTTCTAACAAACATTTGTCTTACAATGAAATCTGAAATGTTCATTAAACTATTCATTTCTTTTACAAGATTTGCTGGTGCTTCAAAGTTCATTAAAACATAATAACCTTCTGTTTTAAAGTTGATTTTGTAAGCGAATTTTTTCATACCAAGTTTGTCAAGTCCTGTAACAACACCACCTTTTGCTTCTACAAAAGTTTTAAATTTTTCAATTAAAGCTTCTTTTTCAGCATCGTTTGCATCAGCAGAAATGATGTACATAAGTTCGTACTTATTCATTTAAATTTCCTCCTTTCCTTTTGGTCTATTGGTTTTTTGATTTTAACAAAAAACAAGGCAATTAGGATTAATTGCTTATTTAGCATTATATCATAACTAATTATAAAATGCAAGGTTTTGTTATAGAATAAATTTAACATTTTTGCAAACAATATTGGTAGAGGTAATTATGAAAAAACGTAAAACAAGTAAAGGTGTATATATTACATTAATAACTTTTTCCTTTATTGCATTATTTTCTATTGGAGCATTAGCTTTTAATAGTTATTTTTATCCAAAGGATAGATTTTACAACAATACAAAAATAAATGGTGTTAATGTAAGTGGCTTATCAATTAAAGAAGCAACAAATGCTGTGGAAGCAAGCATAAATAACTCTTTAAACGAATTGGATGTTACTTTTATATATGAAAATAAAGAATGGCATTACACGAGTAAAGATTTTGAAATACCTATTGATTTTTCAAATATAGTTGAAAATGTTTTTAATCAAACGACTTCAGGAAATATTTTTGATAGAAAAATTAAGTTAAAAGAACTAAAACAAAATGACGGAAATATCCTTTTATCATATAGAAATATTTTAGGGGGCTTTAATAAAAAGCTAGATATAATTGAACAAGAAATAAATCAAGAATTAAAAGAGCCTGAAGTAAAATTTGACCCTTCGGCAAAAGAGATTTTTACATACATTAATGGCCAAAGCCGGATTATTGTAAATAGGTCAGAATTAGAAACACTAATAGACAATTCTTTCAAAACTAGTAAAAAAATTACAATTTATGTTCCATATGATGAATTAAAACCTAGTTTAAGTATGGAAGATTTAAAACAAAGGACTTCTCTCCGCTCATCATTTTCAACAAGTTATGCTAGTTCTTCTGCAAATAGAAAAAGTAATGTTAAAACCGCACTTGGCGCTTTTAATGGGCAAATAGTTGAACCTGAGCAAGAGATATCTTTTAATGAAATTACTGGAGCAAGAACAAAAGAAAATGGGTACAAACCAGCAAATGTTATTTTAAATGGTGTGTATATCCAAGGTTCAGGCGGTGGTGTATGCCAAGCCTCAACCACTCTATACAATGCTCTTTTGCTCTCTAACGTTGAGATATTGGAAGTAAGCAAACATAGTTTGCCAGCCTCATATGTTCCTCTTGCTTTAGATGCAATGGTTAGTGAAGGTGTATCGGATTTAAAATTTAAAAACAACACAACTTCTCCTCTTTATTTTAAAACTTGGGGCGATAATCAAAAAGTATATGTAGAAATATATGGTTTAGCAATTGAAAATGGCGAATATTATAAAACTAGAAGTGAATTTGTAAGGTCAATCCCTCACCCTGGCGACAGAATAGTCCAAGACACAACAAATGAATACTCAGATAAAATCACATTTAAAGGCGAGTATTTGAGATTAAAAAATCCGCAAGAAGGTTATGAAGCAAAAGCGTACTTGCAACACTACTCAAGTGATGGAACATTGCTTGACGAAAAATTAATAAGACATGAAATTTATAATGCACAAGAAGGAATTATAATTGAAGGAACTGAAGATGTTTATGAAGGAGTTACATTACCTGAAAATAAGGTGAAATTTATTCCTCCTCAAAGTACAACATCTACCAATGGTGAAAACGTGTCTAATAAAATAAATGGTGAGAATAGGGAGAAATATAATCCGTAGAAAAAACATCGCCCTTTTAGTGCAATTTGCCAAGAATTCGGTAATTTGCACTAACAGGGCGATATAACTATGTTTTAAATAATACTCATCCTTCGATAGCAATCACTTCTTTTAGGAGAGTAACAACCTCGGGCTACAATTTTGCTAGCAAATATTACTTAATATATTTTTTAATATATTTTTCCGTAACTTAAAATATTAATTGCACCTATTCATCTTCTTCGATAGCAATCACTTCGCACGAGAGTTCGCTCTGCGAACGAATGAAGTGAGAGAGCACGTATGGTGCGATAAAAGAAAAAACACGCCCGTTAAAGTGCTACATTTGCCAAGAATTGGCAAATTGCACTAACAGGGCGATATAACTATGTTTTAAATAATACTCATCCTTCGATAGCAATCACTTCTTTTAGGAGAGTAACAACCTCGGGCTACAATTTTGCTAGCAAATATTACTTAATATATTTTTTAATATATTTTTCCGTAACTTAAAATATTAATTGCACCTATTCATCTTCTTCGATAGCAATCACTTCGCACGAGAGTTCGCTCTGCGAACGAATGAAGTGAGAGAGCACGTATGGTGCGATAAAAGAAAAAACACGCCCGTTAAAGTGCTACATTTGCCAAGAATTGGCAAATTGCACTAACAGGGCGATGTTTTTTCTACTTCCCTAAGCAAAACTTCGCAAAAATCCCACTTATTATGTCTTCATTTTCAGTTTCGCCTGTAATTTTTCCTAAAGTTTTCCATATGTCTTTTGCTAACATATCTAAAATATCAACTGTTTGATTTTTACATTCTAACAAGGCTTTATCTATTTGCAAAAGTGCATCTTTGATTGCTTCTAAATGTCTTTGGTTAGTAATAATTAGTCCCGAAAAATCAATTTTACCTTTTACTGCCAAATTGATTATTTCATCTTTTATTTTATCAATGTTTTTTAATTGTTTTGCACTTATCTCAATTCCTGTAAGTCCTGTTTTATTTTCGTTTATATCAATTTTATTTAAAATTGTTATCGTTTTATGATTTTTGCATAAATTCATAATTTCTTTATCTTCAAAGTCCAATTCCTTACTTGCATCAACAACAAACAAAACAATATCGGATTCAGCAACACTTTCTTTGGCTTTATTTATTCCAATTTGCTCTACTTCATCAAGACTTGAATGAATGCCTGCAGTATCTATAAAATTTATTTTCAAGCCTTTATAATTTATTGTTTCTTTTAAAACATCACGAGTTGTGCCTTTAACATTTGTGACTATCGCCCGTTCCTCTCCTAAAAGGGCATTAAGTAAACTTGATTTGCCTACATTTGGCTTCCCAATAATTGCCACATTTACACCAGACCTTATAACCATACCTTGATTTGCCGTTTCTGAAAGTTTTGTGAGTGAAATTTTGGATTCTTGTAAAACTTTTTGTAAATTATCAATTCCTAAAGCCTCATCATCGTGTTCAGGATAGTCAATTGAAACCTCCAAATTAACAATGGCATCCATTATATTTTTTTGTATTTGGCTAATTTGTTTAAAAAGTTCTCCTTTTAATATTTTACTATTAGCTTTTAATTCAGCATCGGAAGTTGCATTTATCATGTCAATTACACTTTCCGCTTCATCGAGCGATATTTTCCCGTTTATAAACGCTTGTTTTGTAAACTCACCATTTTCCGCTAAAACCGCACCATTTTCAAGACAAGCCTTAAGAATTTGTTGCGTTAAATATTCTCCACCGTGGCATTGGAATTCAATTACATCCTCACCAGTGTAAGAGTAAGGTGCTTTAAAATACACCATTAAGCATTGTTCAGTAAAACCTTTAAAATTTATTGTTCCAAAATACATATGTCTTGGTTCTAAAACTTTTGGTTCTTTTTTAAACGTAAAAAATTTAAGTGCTATTTGCAAACTACCTTTTCCGCTCATTCGAATTACTGATATTCCACCACTTCCTAGTGGTGTACTAATTTGTGCTATTGTTTTCATATTTTTCCTATTTTACATTTCCGTTATTAATTATAATTTTTTTACAAGGTACTTCAAATTTGAATTCAGTGCAAGTAAGCAATGTTTGTGTTTTAGAACAAAACTTCAAAAGTTTTATTTTTCTATCGTCATCTAATTCGCTTAAAACATCGTCTAAAAGCAATATTGGTAGTTTAGAAGTATCTTGTTTAATAATTTCAAGTTCTGCTAGTTTCATTGATAAAGCACAAGTTCTTTGTTGACCTTGGCTACCAAATGCTCTAACATCTACATTGTTGACGGTAACTTTTATGTCATCACGATGTGTTCCATAAGTAGAATATCCAACCTTCACATCTTTTTCAAAATTACTATTTAATTTCTGTACTATTTCATCAATAGTGTTTTCTTCAATCCCTACATATTCTAAATTTATACATTCTTTTTTTGAAGTTAGATATTCGTGAACTAATTTTGCATAAGGTGTTAATTTTTCAATAAATAATTTTCTATATTTTTTTATTTTTAACATCAACTCAGCAATTTGTTTATTATATATCTGCAATATTTGCTTTAATTCTGTGTCACTTGAATACGATTTGAAACACTTATTTCTGCTTTGTAATAGTTTATTATACTTTGATAAAGTATAAAAATAATCTTTGTAAGTTTGTGAAAGAGAAATATCCATAAACTTACGCCTATCTTCTGGACTATCCTTAATTAATTTTAATTCATCAGGGGCAAAAAAAACCGCATTAAGTTCACCCATAAGTTCGCCAATTTTTTTGATAGGTAAACCATCAATTTTGATTGTCTTTTTTTGATTTTTTGAAAAATATATTTCAATGACTTTTTGCCCAATTTCCTTTTCAATTGTTACTTTAATTTTTGCTATATCTGTATCCCAATTTATGACTTCTTTTTCTCTAGAAGCTCTAAAACTTTTTCCAACCGCACAAAAATAAACTGCTTCAATTAAATTTGTTTTCCCTTGAGCATTATTTCCTTCAATAACATTTAACCCATCCGTAAAGTCAATTATTGCTGATTTGTAGTTTCTATAATTAACTAATTCTACTTTTTTAACTTTCAATACTAGCCCCCAAACGCTTGTTTAATTACTTGACAATAAATATTAGTTCCGCCATATGCGATGTAATCAACTTTTCCTACAACATTATTTCTTTTGTTAGGGCCATAACTTGAGCAATCTTCGCTGACAGGACGATTATCACCTAGATAAAAAATTTCATCCTCTCCTAAAAGTAAAAAACCATCACTATCAATTTCCAAAGAACATTTTTCTATCATATTGAAGAATTTACGGCCTAAAACCTCATTTACAGAATAACTTTCGAGATATGGTTCTTCTAAAATTATTTCTGTATCAGTATTAGCATATATTAAAACTATTCTGTATCTTTCATCTACTTTCCTAACAGTTATTTTATCGCCACCAATTGCAATTAGCCTTTTAATAACAAAAACGTCCTGACCATTTGCGTTTTTTATGCCTTTTTTTGCAACAATAATATCGCCTCTAGTGTAAGATTTAATTTTGCTAATAAAAACTCCATCTTTGCCCGAATAGTTTAAAGTTGGATACATAGACGAACCTTCGACCATGTGATATTCATGTGTCACATTAAAAAAAATTGTAATAGCACAAATCACAACAAAAATCGCACCCATTATTTGAGCGATAATTTTTAATAATTTAATGCCTTTTTTTTGTTCCATTGTCAACCTTTTTTACTAAATCTACAACCACAATAATCTTGTCTATACAAATTATATTTTTTACTTAAATTTATTGAATTTAAATATCCGTTATGTTTTTTAAAGTCTGCAAATAAAAATTTCACTTCAAATTCTTTTTGCAACGTTTCCCCTATTTTGTTAATTATTTGCTCATTTTTATGTGGACTAACCGTCAGTGTTGTTCCAAAATATTCAAAACTATTTTGCATTGATTGTTTTGCTGTTTGCTCTAAACGTAAATAAAAACATTTATTACACCTAGCACCACCCTCTAATTCTTTTTCCAATCCTTTTACATAGTCTAAAAAAGTCTGTTCGTTATAATCACAATCCAAAAAATTTATATTTAGGATATTGCATAGTCGAACTTGTTCCTCTTTTCTTTTAACATATTCTTCCATAGGATATATATTGGGATTGTAATAAAAAATAGTTACATCAAAAAACTTGCAAACATTTTCAATAACAGCACTAGAACAAGGTGCACAACAAGAATGAAGCAATAATTTAGGTTTGCCATTTAAATTTTTGACTATTTTTTGAAATTCTAAATCATAATTGATTTTTTGTGAAACCATAAGCAATATTTTACACTATTTATATATTTTTTACAAGAAAAAAAGTAAGCATTCACTTAAAGTTATTATTAATATAATAATAAAACAAGGAAATTTAGATTGACCTTAAATATCCTTGTTTTAATTGAAGTATTCGCTTATTCCTGTTCTTTAAACATTGTAAGAGTAGAAATAAAATCATATAAACTATCATAGTTTGCAAGTGTTGTAAGCACATAATAAGAATTATTTGTTGTTTCAAAGTATATGCTTTGTGTTGTCAAACCTTTACCCTTCTCGACCTTAAATGCAACTTTTTTATATTTTATTTCAGTGTCCGAGTTTACACTATCAATCCATACTTGACCATTTGCTTTTAAAATTTGTTCTGATGAATATGAGAAGTAAACAACAATATCTGAAGAATTGAAAGGTTCAGTTTTGCCATAATATTTTACTTCTTGCTTTTTATTTATTTCTCCTGAAAAAATCGCATAAAGTATTGTTAATTTAAAACTATTTTTATACTCTGTAATAAACTTGTTATAATCTGTTTCATTTCCAAGTCCATCTGAAGCGGAAGGAGATTCTCTCATGATGCAAATTCCTTGTTCATTTGGCATAGATATATTTGGTGAAAAATCCTTTTTTAAAACCGCTGTTAAAACAAGCCCTAAAACAACAATACCAAGTAATGAATAGGCTATTATTTGACTAATTTTCTTCATCATCTTTCTCCTTTTTTGATTTTACTTGATTACTCTTTTTATTGCTTTCCTTTGGTTTTTCTTCCACGTTTTCTTCGGTTTTGTTTAAGTCCTTATCTTCAAGGTTATCTTCTTGCTTATCTAGTTTTTTAATTTCAAGTTCCATTTCATTTTTTGCTTCATATAGTTTTTCTAAGTCTTGTTTAGATATTTTACCATTTTGATAATAAAACTCTGCTGTTTTGATTTTTTGCTCTAAATCCTGAAGTTTAATAAAAGTTTCTTGCTTCTTTTTACGTTCTTCATCTTTTTGTTTTTGTTCAGATTGTTTTTTATCCATAAAATCTAAAACTTCTTCTTTGCTTGAGCCATTGATAATTAAATCAACTTCTTCTTTGTAAATTGTTTCTTTAACAAGCAAAATTTCCGCCATTTCAATCAATGCTTCTTTATTTTTTTCAATAATATTTTTAGCACGAATGTAATTGTTTTTTAATATTTTATGAATTTCATCATCTATTTCAGATGCTGTTTTTTCACTATAAGAATTTTTTGTTTGATAATCTCTTCCAACAAAAATTTCTTCTTTTTGACCTAAATTCATAAACCCGAACTTTTCGCTCATACCCCATTCAGTAACCATACGTTTAGCGATTTCAGTTGCTTTTTGAATATCGTTTGAAGCACCAGTAGATATATCATCCATAAATACTTCTTCTGCAATTCTTCCGCCCATTATCATAGCAATTTCATCGTTGAGTTTTCCATAAGTCATATGGCTATCATCAGTTTGAGGTCTGCTCATTGTGTATCCGGCTGCCATTCCTCTTGGAATTATTGAAACTTCTTGAACATCTTCACAATTTTTTAATTTTTTAGCAAGAATGGCGTGACCACTTTCGTGATATGCGGTAATTTTTTTATCTTTCTCAGTCACAAGTAAACTTTTTTTCTGAGGTCCCATAATAACTTTGTTAATTCCCTCAGTTATATCCTGCATAATAATTTTTGCACGATTGTTTCTTGCTGCCAAAATTGCTGCTTCATTTAACATATTTTCTATATCAGCACCAGTAAAGCCACTTGTAATTCTAGCAAGTGTTTTAAAATCCACTTCGTCATCAATTGGTTTATTTCTAGCATGTATTTTTAAAATGCCTTCTCTACCTTTAACATCTGGAACGTGTACATAAATTTGTCTGTCAAATCTACCTGGACGCAAAAGTGCTGGGTCTAACACATCACTACGGTTTGTTGCTGCCAAAACTATAATTCCTTCATTGGCTTCAAATCCGTCCATTTCAACTAAGAGTTGGTTTAATGTTTGTTCTCGTTCATCGTTGCCACCGCCAAGACCTGCTCCACGTTGGCGACCAACAGCATCAATCTCATCAATAAATACAATACATGGAGCGTTCTTTTTAGCTTGGTCAAATAAATCTCTAACCCTACTTGCGCCAACACCTACAAACATTTCAACAAAGTCAGAACCTGATATAGAAAGGAAAGGAACATTACTTTCACCTGCAACCGCTCTTGCTAAGAGTGTTTTTCCGGTTCCCGGATTTCCAACTAAAAGCACACCTTTTGGTATTCTTGCTCCAAGATTTGTAAATTTTTTAGGATTTTTTAAAAATTCTACAATTTCTGCTAATTCTTCTTTTTCCTCATCAGCGCCTGCGATATCGCTAAAGCGAACTTTAACATTATTTGATTGTCTTGCCTTGCTCTTTCCAAAAGACATTGCACTACTGTTTGATTTGTTCATCATTTTATAGAAAAGAACAATTAAAAGGATAGCCCCACCAATGTAGAAAACAGGTATTAAATAAGACCAATAATCAACAACGTCTGAATGGGTAAGTTGTATGTCACTTCCGTCTGCAAGTTTTGTGTCCATAACTGCAACAATGATTTTTTCCTGTTCTGTTTTATTTCCAATAACAAAATTATAGTCTGCGTCAGCAGGGAAATTGTCCGCATTTTCAACACTACTACCTTCTGCAAGCATCATTCTAAAGTTTGTACCTTGATACCAAACGCGTGAAATCTTTTTTTCAGTGATTAAAGTCTCCGCTTTGGTAACATCAATTTTTTCACCGACATCGCCAGTTTTTTGAGTGCCTAAAAAAATACACATTACAACTGCCAAAATCAATAATATTATATACGACAAATTAATTCGTCTGTTTTTCTTTTCCAAATAATCCTCCTAGTAATTTTATTCTTGCCAAACAAGGCAATATTTAAAATTTTAATGTATTTAAAATTTTCTATAAACCGTAGTGCTGTTCTGTTCCATTTTATTTACAAACAAATTTGCTAACAAAAGCCAGCAAATAAAATTAACTACGGTACATTATACATCTCAATCAATTGGTGAAAAAATAAATCTTTATTTTTTCATCAACTAAATTTGAGGTTCCAATTTTACTATTTATTACAACAACAACTTAAAATTTTAACCTACCTAATTTAATAAAAAACTATTTTATTTTAGGTCATAATGTCCTATTTAATATGACATATTGTATGATAGCATAAAAAATTTTTTTATCAAATAAAATTAGCAATTTATTTTTTTATAATTATAAATATTTATTTAAAATCGCGTCTAAATAATCATTTCTTCTATATTTCTTATTTTCAAATATCACAACATTGCCAGATGTTGAATTTTTCACGTTTGAAAATAATGTTTTTAGGAATTGTCCCGCATCAACATTAACACGATTAGCCTCACAATTAAGTGATGATAAATGAACATTTAAAACATTGTAGATATAATCAATATCTATTAAGTATAAAGTAAAAGGCTTATTGTTTTCATTTAAATCTTTTATAAGTTCAAGACAATCGACAAGGGTATTATATGAGCGTTTAACATCATCTAATTCCTTACTATAAAAATATATGCAGTCATCTCTTAAGGTTATTACGCCATAATCATCAACCTCTAATTCAACAGCAACTTTTATAGGTTTTTCATCATTCTTTATATCTTTATAAATAGAATATATATCCCTTAGATCTTTCATAACAAATTTTTTATCATCAACACCTGAGTATGTCGAAACTTTGCTAAAATTTACATCTTCTACGCTGTCCAATTTTCCTATTTTGTTACAAATATCGTAAGCTTTACCCTTAACATAATCGCCAAATTTTAAGTTGTATTTATTAAAAATTTCATCTTCAACCATAACAAACCTAGTTATTCCCATATGATTGTAGACGTACTTTTTGCCCTCAACTATCCTTAAAATACCTTGGCATGGATAAAATTCTTTATACATATCCGTATATTGACTGCTACATAAAGAAAATCCATCATTTTTGTCGGGTTCATAATCAAAGGATGGTGAAACACCCTCTAATTTGTCAAAATCAATATTAGATGCAGATGCTAAAGAAACTTTTTTAGGAGGTCTACCTTTTTTTGTTGACGTGGCTTTATCTTCACCATTTTGAATTCTTAAAATATTATTAACCAATTCCTCATGACGTTTGGTAGTTGGAGATTTAACACCAACATTTCTGGCTATTGTCCTTAATTCGTAAATTCCTAAAAGTTCTAATTCTTGTTTGGTATAATTATCCATAACTCTTTCCTTTTCGTATGAAATATTATCATATTTTTTTACAAAAGTAAAGATTATAACACTTGAAGATAATAAGAATTTTAAATTTTTTTATAGTAATTAAAATTGAGATTGGTTAATTATTCACAAAAAAACGCAAATATCTCGCTTGCTAAAAAAACATACCCTCACCTATTGAAAAGATACAATTTTATTAATGTTTTTTTAATATTTAAATTACAAATGTTTTGGGTTTTTTATAACATACAAAAAAACAAGGCAAGAATTCAAAATACTGCCTTGTTTATTTTATTATTGACCTTTCTTTGCACTAAATTATGAAAATCTTATTAATTATTTAAAAGGTTTAATGAAAAATCATAAATAATTTGAACATTTTTGAAATAATTTAAATAGAAATTAGCTTTTCCTTCATTTTCAGGATTTTTTGTAAAAATAGCATATTCTGCCGAATCATAATTACATTTTTTTAAAGCATTTAAATCAAGATTATTTATGACATCTTCAAAAACATATGAATCCTTCACAAAGTCATCATAAACTCCCTTCCAAGTTTTTAATTTACTAAGAGCATTTGACAGATTTTCGTCCGAAGTTGTGTTTTCATACACTTTTTTCAAAGCTGATTCAAAAAAATTATGTGATACTTTAAAGTAATTATCAAAATTATTTTCATAATCTTTTGTTAAATATATATCCAAAACTTTAATAGCAGAATTTGCAATTTGCAAGTTTGCACTATTTAAAGCAAGTTTACGTTCAGCATCAATTGTCAATTCTGTTATATCTTCAACAGATACATTATTATAATCATAAAAATTATGATAGCCTGTCAAATAAGCATTGTAAATACTTTCTGACAAATTATACGCCTTTTTTAAAAGTTTTAAATAATCTAATTTAAAATTATTAAGTCTTTTAATTTCTACTGGAGAGGTGGCTGTTGTTTCGTCAGTATAATCAACATTTATTTCATAACTTGTTTTGTTTATTAAAAATTCATCAATTTCTTTTTTAAATTCTTCAAGACTTGAATTGATTTGTTTGAACTTGGATTTGAGTTCCTTATTGTTGTTTACAGGCACTGCCAAAAAAACTTTTGCATATTTTGGTGAACAAAATATCGTTTGATTAAACAATGGTTTGTAAACATTTACAAGTTCGGCATATTTTGAGCCATAACCTGATTTGATTAAAATATTTAAATTATCATTAAATGTAAGGTTTGAAACTTGTTGAAATTTTTCACTTTCAAAATATTCTGTTAAAACTTTTGATGTATCTTCCCAATATGTTTCTGATAAATTATCTCCACATCCTACAACAAAAAAGGTGCAACATAATACAAGCATCAATGTTATAAATTTTTTCATTTTCAATTACCCCTTTACCACATTTTCTAAATAGTCACGAGCAAGTTTTCTATCGGCCTCGGTTGGAAGTTGAGTTATATAATTTTCTATTTCACCTGTAGCATAATTTAGTCCAATTTTGCCAACATCTAATGTTAATGATTTGGCCATCAATTCATCATATATTGTTTTGTTATTATAATAATTTTGAGCAGTTAAATTTTCCACATTTTTAATAGCGTTGTTAATTTCAGATAAAATTAAATTTTTAGTTTCGCCATCATTCAAATAATATTCATTAATTAAATTACCAACATATTCCAATTTTAATTTATAAGCATTGTTTTTTAACATTGTACCATTAAAACAATGAGAGTAAGATACACAAGTGTTATAGAAAAACTCATTATAAACATTTAAAACACCTTTAAAAATATTATTAAAATTAATGATATAATCTTTCATAGTTTGAACATTGTAATTTGTATCCACAATTTTGTAATAAGTGTTTTTTAAATAAGAATACCCATCAAAATATATTGTTTTGATATCTGAAATTTTTTTGTTTGCTATATTAATTTTATTATCAACTTCGTTGTTACTTGATAAAAAAGAACCATTTTCTAAAATTTCAGTTTTAATAAAAGAATAGTTATCTCTTAAGAATACATAACACTCTAAATCATTTTTTGTTTCTTCCACATCAAGAGAATTATTGCTAATTATACTAAGCATATTATCGACAACCTTATCAACATTGTCCACAACATTTTCGTTGCCACTTTTAAATTCATATGTAAGATTGTAAACATTATTAAATATTGCTTTTGTACCATCATGTTTTCTAAAAATAAAATAAGCACCAACAGCTAAAACGGCAATTATCACAAAAGCTATAAGAGCTTTAAATATTTTTTTCATTTTTCCTCCATATATCTTGAATAATTTTGTTTTAGTGTAACTTTTTAAAAATCTTCATTCAATATGTTATTTTTAAAAATGTTTACACCTTTAAAAATTTTAATTTTATAAATTAAATATAACATAAAATACATTAGTTTGCAATATCATTATTTTAATTTTTGTGGAAACTTTTTCATAAGGTGAATTAATTTTTCATAGAAATTGCAACTTTGTACACTTCGTTTTTATTTACTCCACGTTCTTTTGCAACTTTTTTTATCACATCGTTTTTGTTTTCACCAAGATTTAAATAATATAAAATATGTTCTTCAATTGACAACTCGTTTAATTCATTGATTTCTTTTAAACAATTTCCTTCTAAAGCCAAAACATATTCACCCTTTGGTTCAATTTCCAATTTTTCACCCAGATTGAAAGAATATGACTTTTCATAAAGTTTTGTAATCTCATTTACCAAAACGGCTTTGCGTTTACCCAAAACATTAAATAATTTATTTGTTATGGAAAAAATATCGTGAGGTGCTACATAAAATAAAAGTGTCGTTCTATAATTTTTTATATCGTTTAATAAATTGTTGCATTCTTTTTTATCTTCTGGTAAAAAGCCAATAAATGTGAATCTAGAAGAATTTAACCCACTTAATATTAAAGCACACAACCCCGCATTTGCCCCAGGCACGACTGTGTAAGGAATATTTTTTTCCTTTAACTTTTGAATAATTGTATCGCCAGGATCAGAAATGACAGGCATCCCAGCATCACTAATTATTGCCACATCTTTACCATCATTTAAAAGTTTTATTATGCCCTCACTTGAATTGCCTTCATTATATTTGTGATAAGCAATTAATTTTTTACGTATGTCATAATGATTTAAAAGTTTTAAAGAATTTCTTGTATCTTCACACGCTATAACATCAACACTATTTAAAACTTCTAGCGCTCGAAGTGTAATATCTTTTAAATTACCAATTGGTGTTGCAACAAAATATAACATAAATTTACCTTCTTTTTTTGTAAAGTTTTTGAATTGTTTCAATATAATCGCCGTCTAAATCATTTGTAAATAATGGTGTCAAAATTTGCAAACTATCTTTTCCGCCTAAGGTTGCCTCACACAAAAACACAGAAGAATTTTTGCTTTTATTTGGATGAACAAAATATATTCTTTTTGGTGTAATTCCATAGGTTTTCATAGTACAAAAACAATCAAATAATCTTGAAGAAGCATTGACAAAATAAAGTTTTCCTCCAAACTTTAGCATTTTGCTTATTGCAAAAAACATATCATTTAAAGGCAATTCTTTGTCAAACCTGCTAATTATTTTTTCTTCAGTTGCCCCACAAACTTTTTCATCATATTTAAAATAAGGCGGATTAACAAATACAACATCAACCTCGCCATTTTTTAAATATTTGTTCCAATTTTGTATTTTATCGTTAATTATTTCAATTTTTTCTTCCATTTTGCAAAGTTTTACATTTCTTTTTGCCAGTTCACTTTGATCACATTGAATTTCAAATGCCATAATTTTATTAGGCTTTTCTTTATAGTTCACTAAAATAGAAATAATACCGCAACCAGTACCAATCTCCACACAAAAATCTTTATGCTTTGTTTTTACAAAATTTACGAGTAAGACAGAATCACTTGTAAAACCGTACCCGCCAACTTTTTGTATAATTTTTAAATTGTCCAGATTTAAATCATCTATTCTTTCATTAGAATTTAAAAATATATCGTCCATAATATTAGAGGAAAAATTTCCTTTAGCCTTTTATTGAATTTTTATATCTTTTACACTATAATCTTTAATATTTTGTGAACCATCTTGATTAATAAATTTTACACTCACTTCTTGTTTTAACAAATTGTTATAAACAACCAAACCTTTTCCATCAGGTGTTACAACTTCTGTATTTAACTTAGGCATAATTTTACTTATTTCACTGTAATATTCATTTTCATAGGCAAGGCAACATTTTAATTTGCCACATAATCCACTTATGCTTGTAGGATTTAGTGATAACCCTTGAGTTTTTGCCATTTTTATGCTGCTATGTGTTGCTTCAGACAAAAATTTAGAGCAACAACATTCTCTACCGCAAGGTCCCAAACCTCCTAAAACTTTTGTTTCTTCCCTTACATCAAGTTGTCTTAATTCTATTCTGATTTTATACTTGCCTGCAAGTTGCTTAACAAGTTCTCTAAAATCAACCCTTGAATCCGCGGTAAAACTTATAATCACTTTACTTGCATCAAAATTAAGTTCAGCTGATACAATTTTCATATCCAATTTAAGCTTACTTGCATACTTTTCGCAAGTAAGTTTAATATCTTCTTCTTTTACTTTGTTTTGCTCTTTTTGTTTTATTTCATCTTCTGTCGCAACTCTTAATACTTTTTTTAGTGGTTCATTAAAATCTGAATCTTCTTTCATTGTAACCTTAGAACATATTGTGCCAATTTCCATTCCACGAACAGTTTCTACTAAAACAAATTCACCATATTTTACAAAAACATCAGAGCAATCAAATGAATACTCTTTTCCGTTTGGTGTGAAACAAACCTTTACTTCTTTTATTTGCATAAATATTTAACCTCCAAAATATCGAATAACAAATTATCCGCTAAAACTGTTAAGTTAACATTACTATCTAACTTTTTCTTTACTAAATTAATTCTTTTCAAAATTTCTGTCAATGCACTTGCTGAATATTCACCAAAACCATTTCCCCATTCGGTTTTTAAATTTGCGTTTGAAACCAAATCGTTTTTATTTAATGCAATCATTAGCATATCTCTATAAAGCGAATTTAAAATTAATAAATTGTTTTCAAATTTAGATTTATCTTTAACAAAAAATTGAGAATAAAATGGAATAAAAGAACTATTTTTTAAATTTTTAATTAAATTTACCATATTTTCATAATCTAAGATAAATTCTTTGTTATTGATTATGTCAAGAGTTTTTCCTAAATACCCTTCACCAAAACTAATTGCAACATTTAAAATATGCGTAGGAACATCAACGAATAAATTTTCTAATTTACTTTTTGTTATTTTATCAACTGTAATTTTTTGCACTCGAGATAATATTGTTTTTAATATTTTTTCTTGATTAGTTGCGGACAACAAAAAGATAACATTTGAAGGTGGCTCTTCCAAAATTTTTAACATTTTGTTTTGTGCTTGTTCAGTTGACAAATCAAAATCATTAATTATAAAAACTTTGTAGTTTGAAAGCATTGGCTTTACTTGAACATTATTATAAATTTTTGAAGCATCTTCCACCATAAAATTTAAAGATGAAGGATAAATCAACACATCCGGGTGAGTCCCCGCCTTTATTTTAATACAACTAGGACAATTATCACACCCGGTTTCATTTTCGCACTGCAACAATTTTGCAAGTTCTAAAAGCAAGTTTTTGTTTGTTAATCTATCAGGACACATAAACAAATATGCTTGACTCAATTTATTGTTTTCAAGTGTCGTTTTAAAATCTTTATATACATTCAAACTTTTAATTTGTTCTTCAAAATCCATAAAAACATTTTAACACAGAAATCAACTAATTACAATTAAAAAAACAAGACAAATTTTAGTCAAATCGCAAAATATGTCTTATCTTTTTAATTAATGCAAATTTAATTATATATTTTTATTTTTTTTAGCAAATTGTTTCGCTCCCCTAAAAATGTAAACATTTTTTGGGGTACCCCACACTCTACGGAACCAAAGGTTGGGTTTTTTACAAAAAAAAATTGACATCTCGTGCCAATTTCCTTCTCTGGTGCGCCCTATAGGAGCTCGAATCCCCAACGGCTCAACAATTTTTGCTTCCTTTTTTCATTTTGCTATTCGCAAAATTTATTTTTTTAGCAAATTGTTTCGCTCCCCTAAAAATGTAAACATTTTTTGGGGTACCCCACACTCTACGGAACCAAAGGTTGGGTTTTTTACAAAAAAAAATTGACATCTCGTGCCAATTTCCTTCTCTGGTGCGCCGTGAGGAGCTCGAATCCCCAACCTTTGGTTCCGTAGACCAACGCTCTATCCAATTGAGCTAACAGCGCATATTTAATTTTTTGTCCTTTGTTTTTTTATAAACACAAAGTGACCAACAATTCAGATAAACATACAGATGAAAGTAACTGCATTTAATTAATACAAATTACTTTCATCATTATATATCTGTTAAAGCATTTTGTCAATGAAAAAGTTATTTAATAATAACATTAATCTAACAAATTATTATATTTTAAAACTTTACACAATTCTTCATTTTGCAATATCAACACTTTCCATGGCACTTTTGTGGACATATCTTTTATATAATCAACTCAATACTAGTCCTCTTTTTTAGCCATTTACAATCATACACACATCCTATTTAAGTATTATTTATTTTTTTAATTAAAACGTGGTGTTTTTAAGCTAGGAATTAATCATGCGAATTCAAAACTTGTTTATTTAGCAAAGTTTCAATTTATTTAAAATCTTTATCTTATTTTATTTCTTCAAAATCGTACTTAGTTTCTCTTTTTTTGTTGTTGTAATATGTGTAATCTAAACTTTTCTTTTTAAAATATTTTTTTGGAACATACTCTGTTTCAGAAAAGATTATAGATATATTTAATCTTTTCGCTATTTTTCTTTCAAGTTCAGTAATTTTTTTATTGCATAAAATAGCAATTGGTTTTATTTCTCTACTTTCCTCATTGTGAATATCTTTTCTTATAACTGCTATTTCATTAAACTCATTTGTACTATTCAACAAATTTTCAGGTGACAAAAAATTTTGTGCCATTCGAGAAGCAGGATTTTTGTCATAAAATTTAACATGAGCATCTTTTTTTGAAATTGTAATTAAATAGGTTTCAGGTATGTCATTTGGATACACAAATGTTACGTATTGATTAATATCTCTAAATGAGTGAATATCGTGATTGTTTACGAAACTAAGAGATTTATAATCATTACCTATTTTTCTATATTCTCTATATGAAATATACTGATTTAAAAACTTATCTAGTTGATTTTTATCTAATTCCATATCTCTTTCCAACTTTGCAACATTCACCAATAAGTTTTCTGGTCTTTTATTTATATTGTACACGATTTGGTCTTTTTGACTTAAATTTTCATCTACATCTTTATCATTAAAATTGTAACAATTTTGTTTTATTTTATCGAAACAAGCGTATTGTGCTTTTTTATATAAATCATACAAATTGCTTTGCAACTCTGTAGGGTCAAGACTTTTTAATGTTTTGAGCATTGTTATATCATTTGAGTTTAATGCAGCATATACTGTCATTAAATTTTTCAATTCCTCAGGATTATTTAAAAGATTTTCTCTATACGCCTTTTCAAGCGTTTTAAATAATACTATAACATTGTTATATGTGTCACCAAAATATTTAATGGCAAACTCGTTTTTTATATCCTGCATATTTTTCATATTTATATGTTATCACATAAATCAACAATAATCAATAGCGAAAATGCCCCACATTTTTGTAGCAAAAATAGCGAAAGTCAATTTATTGCATTTAACTACGCCCTAGCATTTTCTATTTTACGATTAAAAAATGCGAAAAATTTCACTAAGTGACTTTACTTTGCACTTTTTTGTAAATTTGCAAAAAAATAAACGAATTAAAAATTACTTTCTTTTTTTACTTAATAACCATTTGTTTTACTTTAAAATCACTTCAAACGCTTTCCAAAAAACAAAAAATGCACATTGCTTTATTGCAATGTACATTTTTTTAACTAAGCCAAAAATTTTAAAGATTATTTTTTACCACAACAGTCTTTATATTTCTTGCCTGAGCCACAACTGCATTTTTCATTTCTGCCTTGTTCCTTTTCCTTTTTCACAGGAGTATGATTTACAACTTGAGTAGGTTTATATTTTTCAGCAAGTTCAGGATGTTCTTTCATCATTTTTTCAGCCATTTCTTTTGGCATTTTGATTTCAATTTTACTGTTGAGTAGGAATGCTATAGTGTCTTCCTGAATACGTTCAACCATTTTGTCAAACATTTGGAAACCTTCTTCCTTATACATTAAAACAGGATCGTGTTGACCATATTGTTGAATAATGATTTCATTTTTTAAGATATTCATTTCATCAATATGATCCATCCATAATGAATCAACAACTCTTAAAAGCATAAATCTTTCAATATTGCTGAAATCAAAGCCAAATTCTTTTGTTTTGTCACAAAGCTTTTGATAACGTTCAGTTATATGGTTTGTTAATTTTTCTTTTAATTCTTCAGCATCCAAATCTTCAACATATTGTTCATCAATAAGATTTGTACCTTTAGGGAAAAGTTTATCTTCAAGTCCCATATTAATTGCATTTAAATCCCAATCAAAACTTGGTTTATCAGCATCAACTTGTTGGTCAATAATTCTGCTAATTACCGCTGGAATCATTTGTAAGATTTGTTCGTGAATATCAACGCCATCTAAAACTTTATTTCTTTCACCATAAATAATTTCTCTCTGAGTGTTCATAACATCATCAAAACGAAGAACTGTTTTACGAGAACCAAAGTTTTGTGCTTCAATTTTCTTTTGAGCGTTTTCAATTTGGCGAGCCATCAAACGCATTTGAATAGGTGTGTTGTCATCTATTTTTAAAGCGTCAGCAATTGTTTGTAGTTTTGTGCCACTGAAACGAACAATTAAGTCGTCTTCAAGCGAAAGGAAGAAAATAGAACTACCAATGTCACCTTGACGACCACTACGTCCACGGAGCTGATTGTCAATACGTCTTGATTCGTGTCGTTCAGTACCAATAATATGCAAACCGCCTGCTTCAATTACTTTTTGCTTTTCTTCATCAGTTATTTTTTTAAATTCAGCCAAATATTTTTTGAATACTTCACGTGCATGGTTTAATTTTTCATCGTCTGATGCCACAAAAGAAGTCGCAAAAGAAATTTCTTCTGGTTCAAATTTTTCTTTTTCCATTTTTATTGTAGCTAAAAATTCAGGATTACCACCGAGCAAAATATCTGTTCCACGTCCGGCCATATTTGTTGCAATTGTAACTGCACCCAATCTACCCGCTTGAGCCACAATTTCACTTTCCTTTTCATGGTTTTTAGCATTAAGAACAGTATGTTTTATGCCCGCTTTTGTTAACGCTTTTGAATATTCCTCAGACTTATCAATGTTTACTGTACCAACAAGAATTGGTTGACCTAAAGCGTGACGTTCCTTTATTTCTTCAATTACCGCATTTAATTTACCTTTTTCAGTACGATAAATAATATCTGGCTCATCAACTCTTATGCAAGGTTTATTTGTTGGAATTGTAATAACGTCTAATTTATAAATTCCATTAAATTCAGCCTCTTCCGTTTTTGCAGTACCAGTCATACCGCTAAGTTTTTTATATAAACGGAAATAATTTTGGAAAGTAATTGTTGCAAGAGTTTTGTTTTCATCTTTGATTTTTACGCCCTCTTTTGCTTCAATTGCTTGATGAAGTCCATCAGAAAAACGTCTGCCATTCATCAATCTACCAGTAAATTCATCAACAATTAAAATCTCGTCATCTTTAACTATGTAATTTTCGTCAGCAATCATTATATAATTTGCTTTTAAAGCATTCAATATGTAATGATTTAATTCCATATATTTGACATCTGCCAAATTATCAATTTTATAAAATTTTTCTGCTTTGGTTGTACCTGATTCAGTTAAATGAATTGCTTTAATTTTTTTGTCAATTTCAAAATCCTCTTCAGGAATCAAAGTTTTAGCAAATTTTTGTGCTGTGTAATATGCGTCTGATGATTTAATGCCTTGACCTGAAATAATAAGCGGAGTTCTTGCTTCGTCAATTAAAATACTGTCCACTTCATCGACAATAGCAAAATTATGACCTCTTTGCATACGCCTAGCGGCTTGATTAACCATATTATCACGTAAGTAATCAAATCCAAGTTCATTGTTTGTTGAATATGTAATGTCACAGTTATATGCTGCTCTTTTTGCATTTTCATCCATTCCACTAACAGTTACACCAACAGTGAGTCCTAAGAAACGATGTACTTTACCCATTTGTTCAGCATCACGCTTAGCTAAGTATTCATTTACTGTAACAACGTGAACGCCCTTTCCAGTAAGTGCATTTAAATATGCTGGAAGTGTTGCAACCAAAGTTTTACCCTCACCAGTTGACATTTCTGCAATTCTGCCTTGGTGCAGAGCAATACCGCCCATAATTTGCACATAAAAGTGTTTCATATTTAAAACTCTGAATGCAGCCTCTCTGTTAACAGCAAAAGCGTCAGGTAAAATTTGGTCTAAAGTTTCACCATCTGCAAGCCTTTGTTTTAAAATTCCAGTTTGTGCTTTTAATTCATCATCAGTCATAGATGAATACTTATCTTCTAATGCAACAACTAAGTTTGCAATCTTTTTTAATTTTTTAATACCTTTTGAATCGCGAGAAAAAAGCCCCATAATGTATAGCTCCTATTTTTAACATAAGGCTATTTTACAACAAACTAAAGATTTTTCAAAACAAAATACAAAAGTTATTT
>CALBKX010000017.1 GCA_937895935.1 uncultured Clostridia bacterium | reverse complement strand
TTTGTAAAATTATAAGCCTTTAAACAATTTAAAGTCAAATTTTTGCAAGAAAAAAGTTTAAAAAGCACAAACAAGTTTTAAAGGTTATAATTGCAAAAAAAATAAAAATATGTTAAGATTTTTGTATGAATGAAATTGAAAAATATTATAATAAATTTAATGAAGACAAACGACTTTTATCAAGACACGGACAAGTTGAATTTTTTGTAACTTTAGACTATATAAAAAAATATTTATCAAAGGGCTATAAAATTGCTGATATTGGCGCAGGAACAGGCAGATATAGTTTGGAACTTTTTGATTTAGGCTACGATGTAACCGCGGTTGAATTAGTTAAAAAAAATTTAAGTACAATTAAGCAAAAAAATCCTTTAATTAATTGTTTTCAAGGAAATGCTTTAAAGTTAAAAAAATTGCAAAACGACTCATTTGATATTACTCTTCTTTTAGGTCCTATGTATCACTTATTTAATAAAGAAGACAAAATTAGAGCCTTAACTGAAGCTAAAAGAATAACAAAAAATGGTGGTTATATTTTTGTTGCATATTTACTTGCTGATTATGCCTTTTTACGCTATGGAATAATGGATAATAATATTGATAGATGTCTACAAGAAGGAAAAATTGATGCAAATTACAATATAATTACAAACGAAAAAGATTTATATAGTTATGTTAGACTAAGTGAAATAAATTCATACAACAATTTAGCAAAACTAACTAGAGATATAGTTTTTTCTCCAGATGGGCCAACTGATTATATAAGACCATATATAAATAAACTATCGGAAAAAGATTTTGAATACTATAAAAACTACGTTTTAAAAAATTCCACTAGGCAAGATTTACTTGGTGCAAGTTCTCATATTGTTGATGTTTTGAAAGTTACAAAATAGATACTGCCTTTGTTGGATTAAAATTGAAAGAGTTTTGATTAATTGTATGATAGAAATTCGTTGAAATTTAAAACAGATTCAAATTTTTAGATGTTGATAAAACAATATTTCAATGTAAACTATTTCAATAATAACTTAATTTAATAAATAATTGTTGACAAATTAACTAATTATTTTGTGTCAACAATTATTTTTTTTTAATATATTGTACTAGAAGATTAGGAGTTATAATGACAAATAAAAACGCTTTTACAAAAGACGTTAATTTTATTAATTATAAATCTTGTCAAATTGACAAAACTGTTACTTTTGGAAAAAACGTTACAATTTATCCTAATAACATAATAAAGGGTAAAACGCATATATCAGACAATACAACCATTAAGGCAAATAATTACATAAGTGATTGCATAATTTTAGAAAATACTGAAATTGAGTATAGTTTTTTAGAACAAAGTGAAATAGGAAAAAACGTAAAGATTGGACCATTTAGCAGAATTCGACCAAACTCCAAAATTGGTGATAATTGCAAAATAGGTAATTTTGTTGAAGTTAAAAACTCAACTTTAAAACAAACAACAAAAGCAAGCCATTTGGCATATATTGGTGATAGCATTATTGGGCAAAATTGCAACATCGGTTGTGGAGCAATTTTTGTCAATTACAACGGGAAAGAAAAAAATCAAACCATAGTTGGAAATAATTGTTTTATAGGAAGCAATGTAAACTTAATTGCTCCTTTAAATATTAATGATAACACATATATTTGTGCAGGAACTACCCTTACACAAAATACAAACGAGTACGATTTTGTTATTGGAAGAGTAAAAGAAACCATAAAGCCACAAAGAGCAAAAAAATATTTAAAGGAGAACAAATAATGGGTATATTTTTTGGCACAGACGGTATTAGAGGCAAAGTAAACAATGAGTTGACCTTTGATTTAGCATACAAATGTGGAAACGCACTTGGGTCGAGTTTAGACAAGCCCAGTATTGTAATTGGTCAAGACACTAGAATTACAGGAAATATGCTGTGTACCGCTTTTTCTGGAGGTGCTATGTGTGCGGGAGCAAACATAATTGATATTGGTGTATGCCCAACCGCTGGTATTGCCTATTTAACAAAAGTTTTAGGAGCGGATTTTGGTGTGGTTATTAGTGCTTCGCATAACACAGCAGAGTATAACGGCATAAAAATTTTTGACGAAAATGGGTTTAAACTTGGAGATACAAGAGAGAATGCATTAGAACGCAGATTTGTACATACTTTCACAATTTCTTCCGCACGAATTGGAACATATAAACAAAACTTTAAATTAACAAAACTTTATGAAAACCATTTGCTGTCCTGCTGCACCACTTCCCTTGCGGGTTTAAAAATTGTTATAGATGCTAGCAATGGTGCCAGTTATAAAATAGCACCTAAAATATTCTCACGCTTAGGTGCAACAGTGATTAAAACAAGTTGTAAAAATGATGGCAAAAATATAAACAACAGATGTGGCTCACTTCACCCTGAGAATCTTATCAACTCAGTGTTAAAAAACAATGCAAATTTTGGATTTGCTTTTGATGGCGATTCTGACAGAATCATTGCTTGTGATGAAAATGGAAATTTGATAGACGGCGATATCATTATATTTATGTTAGCAAAGTACTTAAAAAATAATCAAAACCTAACAAAAAATACCGTTGTGGGAACTCGCCATACAAATATGGGAATAGAACACGAATTAAATAGACTTGGCATAAAACTAGAAAGGACAGATATAGGCGACAAATATGTTTTAGAAAAAATAGAAAATGATAATTTAAATCTTGGTGGAGAAAAGTCTGGGCATATAATTTTAAGAGATTTCACAACAACTGGTGATGGAATTTTGACGGCGATAAAACTATCTGAAATGGTTGTGAGTTTGAAAAAACCTCTTAGTTTTCTTTCAAAAGTAACTCTTTATCCACAATGCAATATTGATTGTGTTGTAAGTGATAAAATGCGTGTGATAAACAGCGAGAAATTATCCGAAGTAATAAACAATGAAGAAAAAACTTTAGGAAAAGACTCTAGAATTATGGTGAGAGTTTCAGGCACGGAAAATAAAATAAGGATAATGGTTGAAGCAAAGCAAGAGGATAAATCAACTATAAGCGCAAATAAAATTGCAAGCATTGTAAAAATTATTGATAATAAAGAGGTGTAAAATGTGCGGTATTACTGGATATATAACAAATAGCGATGCAGAAAAAAAATTAATAGAGAGCTTAAAACTTTTGGAATATAGGGGTTATGATTCAGCAGGAATTTCAATTTTACAAAATCATAAAATATACACAACCAAAAATGCAGGTAAAATTGATGACCTTGAAAAACTAATTTATTTTAATAAAACTTCAACTTGTGGCATAGCTCACACTCGTTGGGCAACTCATGGTTCTCCAAATAACACCAATGCTCACCCACATTTAAGCAATGATAAATCGTGGGCAGTTGTTCATAATGGGATTATCGAAAATTTCAATGAATTAAAACTTGAATTAAAAGAAAAAAAATACAAATTTAAAAGTCAAACAGATACTGAAGTTGTTTGTAATATGTTTCAAGATATGTACAATTCTAATCCAATTGAAACATTAATAAACGTTTGCAATAAATTGATTGGTTCTTATGCTTTTGTGTGTTTAAATGCAAATTTTGATAATACATTATTTTTAGCAAAAAATAAAAGTCCTCTTTTTATTGCAAGTACAAAAAATGATGTTATGGTTGCAAGCGATGTTTCGTGCTTTGTTGGTAAAAGTAATAATTTTTTCACATTAAAAGATGGCGAATTTTGTAAAGCGGACTTAAATTCAATAATTTTTTATAATAAAGAAGGAAAAATAATTAAAAAGAAACCTAAAAAGTTATCAAATTTTGATATTATAAATTCAAAACAAAATTATCCATATTATATGGTTAAGGAAATTTTAGAAGAACCTAAAGTTTTGAAAAATTTGATTGAAACTTATAAAAATAATAAAATTTTAGACAAATTTGATAAAAATTTCATTTCAAAATTTAATAAAGTAGTTTTTGTTGGTTGCGGAACTGCATATCACGCTAGTATTCTTGGCTCAAAATTTTTGGAAGATTTTACAGGTATTTCAACTTCTGCTCACGTTGCTAGCGAATTTAGATATTCAAATTTCAAAATAGATAAAAAAACACTTTGTATATTTGTAAGCCAAAGCGGAGAAACTGCCGATACAATTGCAGCAACGGAAAAAGCAAAAAATAATAAAGCAACAACCATTGCATTAACAAATGTGCTTTATAGCACACTTGCACAAGCGTGTAAATATGTACTGCCAGTTTGTGCAGGACTGGAAATAGCAGTTGCTTCAAGTAAAGCCTATACTTCTCAGCTATCTGTTTTGTATATGTTTGCAAAACATATTCAAAATGAAAAATTCAATAAAAACGAAAACTACGAAGCAGATATTTTAGATATAGCAAAAAACATAAAAATGCCAAACGAAAAGGATTTTGCAAAATTAGTTGATAAATTAAGCAAAACAAAAAATGTATTTTTCATAGGCAGAAATTATGATTATATAACAGCCTTAGAGGCAAGTTTGAAATTAAAAGAAATAACATATATATTTTCTTCAGAACATCCAGCAGGCGAACTAAAACACGGATTTTTGGCACTTATTGATAAAAGTTCAATTTTATTTGTGATTGCAACAAACAAAAAACTTTTAGATAAAACATTAAACGGTGCTTTTGAAGCCCAATCACGTGGTGCTAAAGTAATTTTTGTTTCTCAATTTGATGTGCCAAAAGAAAAACTATCAAAATTTTATATGGTTATTAAACTTCAATCATTCAAAGAAGAATTAATACCTATTACTTCAATACCTACATTTCAAATGTTGGCTTATTTAACTAGCGTAAAAAAAGGGCTAAACCCCGATCAGCCTAGGAATTTAGCCAAAAGTGTTACAGTAGAATAACTTTTTACACAACCTCCAACTTTAGTAAATTGGTGTTTGTCATACTAGAAGTTCCACCAGTAATAATAATATTATCACCTTTATTTAAATTAAATTTTTCTTTTGCAAGTTCTTTTGCATTTTTAAATAAACTATCTAGTGTTTTGTAGTCCTTAAGCAAAATAGGCAAAACTCCAAAATATAATGAAAGTTTATAAAAAACACTTTTTTCTGTCACTAGCCCTAAAACGTGCGAAGGACAATAAAAACGGGACACAGTTTTAATTGTTTTACCAGTTTTACTACAAGCAATTATGGCTTTAGATTTTGTATCAATACAAAGTCGACAACAAGCACCACAAATTGCATCAAGGTTGCTATTTTCTTTAATTTGCATCTCGTTAAATCTATGCACATAGTCAATGTTTTTTTCGGTTTCTTCTGCTATTTTTGACATTATTGCAACTGCTTTCACAGGGTATTTTCCCACAGCAGTTTCACCAGAGAGCATAATTGCAGAAGAGCCATCATAAACTGCATTGGCAACATCCGAAGTTTCCGCCCTAGTTGGTCTAGGATTTTTTGTCATACTCTCAAGCATTTCAGTTGCTGTTATAACAACCTTTCCACACTCTAAGCATTTTTTAATTATTTTCTTTTGGATATTAGGTAATTTTTCTTGTGCTATTTCAACTCCCAAGTCGCCCCTAGCAACCATCACCCCATCAGAATATTTTATTATTTCATCCAAGTTATCAACGCCCGCTTGATTCTCTATTTTTGCAATTATTTCAATATCGCTTCCACCATTAGAATCTAAAAAAGTCCTTACATTTTCAACATCTTTACCTTGCGAAACAAAAGAACAAGCAATAAAATCTACATTATTTTGTATACCAAGTAAAATATCGTGCTTATCTACATCAGACATATATTTATTTTTTAAAGTTTTGTTTGGGAAATTCATACTTTTATTGTTTGATATTTCACCGCCAGAAACAACTTCACAAATTATATTGTCACCCTTTACTTTTTTAACTTTAAAAATCAAAAGTCCATTACATACTAATATTTTATCCCCAACGCTTACCTCTTTGGTCAAATGTTTGTAATTAACAGAAACTATATTTTGATTACCTAAAATTTTTTTGGTTGTAAAAGTGAACTCATCACCTTCATTTAAAAAAACTTTTCCGTTTTCAAAAACTCCCACTCTATACTCTGGACCTTTTGTGTCTAACATAATTCCAAGAGGAAAATTAGTTTTTTCTCTAACTTTTTTTAAAAGCTCAATTGTTTTTATATGCTCTTCGTCACTCCCATGAGAAAAGTTAATTCTAGCAACATTCATTCCAGAATTTAACATATCAATTATAGTTTTTTCATCACTGCAAGCTGGACCAATTGTGCAAATTATTTTTGTTTTTTTCATATAATAAATCTCATTTAATTAAATTTTTTATTTTTGCAACCAAAATTACAAAATTTTTAGTAATTTACATATATATTTTAACTATTTTTCAAAAATTTGTAAATTAAAAATCTCCTATAAAAACAAAAACTATAAAAATTTAAAAAATAATTAAAAACTAAAAAACAATGAACTTTTAAGTCCATTGTAATTTTTATGTAATAGGGAAAATTGACAAGCACAACCACGTTTTGTGGCATTTTGTCAAAAATCCCTTCCACTATAAAAAACATCCATTTTGCATCACAAAAGTCACTTAACGTTAAGTAAGAAAAAACTTCAACCTAAAGTTGAAGTTTTGATATTTTTTACTTATTTATTTTAACATTATATCTGATTTTCTCTTTTGCAGAAACAGATTTTACAATTGCACGTATACTTTGAGCAATTCTACCGTTTTTACCAATAACCTTACCAACATCATCTGGTGCAACTGTAACTAAAATGTTTATTGAATCACCTTCACGGGTGGACTCAATTTTAACTTCGTCTTCATTGTCAACTAAACTAGTGACAATGTATTTAACAAGTTCTTCCATATTTTCACCCCTTGATTAAAGATGTTCTTAGTTTTTCTTTTCTTCAATAACACCGCTTTTAACAAGCAAGTTTCTAGCTGTATCTGTAGGAACAGCACCATTTTTTAACCACTTTGAAGCTTTTTCGTTATCAATTTTGATTTCAGCTGGATTTGTAAGTGGATTGTAAGTACCAATAAGGTCAATAAATTTACCATCTCTAGGTGAACGTGAATCAGCAACGATAACACGATAGAAAGGTGATTTTTTATCTCCTAATCTTGTAAGTCTAATTTTAACTGCCATTGTTTTTTCTCCTTTTATAATTTGTGTATATATTTAAACTTAAAACAATTGTTTTAAATTGAAATACCATTAATTAAAAACCCATAAATCTACCAAGTAGACCTTTTTTATTTTTCATTTGTTTAAGCATATCTTTTGATTGCTCGAACTGCTTTAAAAGTAAATTTACGTCTTGTATTGTGGTGCCACTACCTTGAGCAATACGTTTCTTTTGGCTTGCTTTAATAAGTTCTGGATTTCTCCTTTCCTTGATTGTCATACTTTGAACAATTGCCTTGTTGTGAAGTAATTGTTTTTCATCAATTTGAACGTTACGCATTTGCGCACCAAGTCCGGGTATCATTGCAATAATATCGTTGATGTTACCCATTTTTTTAAGATTTTCCATTTGAGTTAAATAATCTTCAAATGTGAAACTATTTTCCCTGAAAGCTTTTTCAAGTTTTTTAGCCTCCTCTTCGGTTACGGCTTCTTGCGCTTTATCAATAAGCGTCAAGACATCCCCCATACCTAAAATTCTAGAGGCAATTCTGTCTGGATAAAAAGGCTCTAAATCGCCAATTTTTTCTCCAATGCCACAAAATTTAATTGGTTTTTGTGTAATAGCTTTAACAGAAAGAGCAACACCGCCACGAGTATCACCATCAAGTTTTGTAACAATAACACCTGTCATATCAAGTTCATTGTTAAAAGTTTCGGCAACTGTGACAGCATCTTGACCTGTCATTGCATCAATGGTGAGCAAAATTTCAGTAGGGTTTACTTCCTTTTTTATCGCTTTCAACTCATTCATTAATTCTTCATTAATATGAAGCCTGCCCGCTGTGTCCAAAATTACAGTGTCATAACCTTGACTTAAAGCAAAATCAATGCTTTGCTTAGCTGTTTTAACTGGGTTTTGTGTTCCTTTTTCAAAAAAACCAATTCCAGCCTGAGATGCAACAACCTTTAATTGATTAATAGCGGCAGGACGATAAATATCACAAGCAACCGCCAAAACACGCTTTCCACTCTTTTTTAGTAGATGACCAAGTTTGCCAACATGTGTTGTTTTACCTGCACCTTGCAAACCACACATCATAATAACTGTAGGTGGAGAAGAACTTACTTTTAATTTTTGGTCAGGACTTTTCATTAAATCAATCATTTCTTCATTGACAATTTTAATTACTTGCTGACCAGGAGTTAAACTTTTTAAAACCGTATCACCAACTGCTTTTTCGGAAACTTTTTTAATAAAGTCCTTAACAACTAAATAGTTAACATCGGCCTCTAAGAGTGCCATTTTTATTTCACGCATAGCATCCTTAACTTCAAGTTCTGTAAGTTTGCCACGTTTAGTAAGTTTACTAAAAATATGCGACATCTTTTCACTCAAACTACCAAAAAGACCCATTTTTAACTCCTTTTTTTAATTTTTTTTGCAAATTTTAATATTTTTCAATTAATTTTTGCAAATTTTCCTTATTAACTGAATTTTTATCAATTAAAGTTTCAAGCGACTTTTTTAAAGATAACATTTTAATTTTGCTTTCAAAAAATTCCAACTTTTTGCTAGAAGTTTTTATTGCATCAAGCACAGCAGGCTTACTAATTTTAAAATACTCCCCAATTTCCTGTAAACTCAAATTTTCGCAAACATACATTGTTAAAATATCTTTCATACGTTCGGTTAAAAGCGAACCATAAGTGTCCAAAAGCAAGCCAAGTTCAACAGTTTTTTCTAATTCCATAAAACACCTTAAAACATTAAACTTTAAGCATTAAAAAATACGGTTAAGCATTTTTACTTAACCATAATAACACATATCCTTATATATTGCAAGATATTTTTCAAATATTTTAAAAATAAAATAATTTTTAAGGTAACAACTCTAGTATAATTTGATTTGAAGCACCAAAATTGTTTGGTGTTATAAATAAATAGTTAGAATTAAAATCAATAAGACCTTTTTCTTTAAAAAGTTTTATTGTATTTTTTTTCTTTTCCAATAAATCATATCCTAAATTTAAAAGGCTTTTTAAATTAACGCCTTTTGTTTGTCTTAAGCCCAGCATTATAGTTTCTTCAATTTTTTGCTTTATTGAAAGCACTTCAGCATTTTCATTAATTGTACAAACATTGGCAGAATTTAAATTGTCAACATATTGATAATATTTTTCAAAATCTTCTATGCCAGCAATACGCTTTCCGTCAAAATAACTATGAGCCGATAACCCAAAACCAACATACTCACAGTTGTCCCAGTAATTTATATTATGTTTACACTCATAGCCAGTTTTTGCAAAATTGCTTATTTCATATCTAAAAAATTCATTGTCCTTTAAATAGTTATATGCCTTGTTGTACATATTTATACACTCGTCATCCTTTGCCACTTCCAGTAAGTGGTTTATGACAACTTGTTCATATAGTTTAGTCCCTTCTTCCAACATTAACATATATGCAGAAATATGCTTAACTCCTAAGTTTACTAATGTTCTTATGTCACTTAAAAGCATTTTTGTTGTTTGTTTGGGAATACCAATTAATAGGTCACAAGATATATTTGTAAAACCAGCCTTTATAGCATTTTGTATTGCATCAATTGCCATATTAGAGTTATGTTTTCTACCAATAATAGCTAAACATTCATCATTTAAGTTTTGCACACCAAAACTTATTCGATTAAAACCAGCCTTTTTATATGCAACAAGTTTTTCCAAATTTACCGAACAGGGATTACATTCAGTCGAGATTTCTGCATCATTTGTCACATTAAATTTTTTATATATTAAACCTAAAATATCACATATATATTTTTCACTCACAGCACTTGGCGTTCCTCCGCCAAAATAGATTGTTTCTACATTTTTGCCTTTAAACTGCTCACTTTCCATTTCAATTTGCTTTGTGAGTTTTGTAAAATAAACTTCAATTTCTTTTTCACTTGCACACTTAGATACAAAAGAACAATATGAGCATTTACTCATACAGAAAGGTATATGAACATATATAGAAATATTGCTGTACATTTTTATCCTTAAATTATCATAAAGGCGTATTCTCGGCTTTTTGCACCTATGGGTGCCAGTCATTTAGTAATAGTCTTTAACCCACAAGGAGCGACAAACTAAAAGGGCACTAGCAAAGCATTGACATTTATTAGTTTTCTAGAGTAAGCCCTAAAATCACAATATAATGCAAAATGCTAATTTTGCAAATGTGTTATTGAACTTGTTTAAAATTCCATTTACAAAATGTTACTCTTCATCATCATTTGTTTTTAAAATACTCATAAATGCTTCACTTGGAAGTTCTATTGAACCTATTCTACGCATACGCTTTTTACCTTCTTTTTGTTTTTCAAGCAATTTACGTTTACGTGAAATATCTCCACCATAGCATTTAGCCAAAACATCCTTTCTAAGTGCGGAGATTGTTTCTCTCGCTATAATTTTTCCTCCAATACAAGCCTGAATAGGCACTTCAAACAATTGCCTTGGAATAACTTTTTTTAACTTTTCAGCAATGTTTCTGCCACGTTCATATGCTTTTTCTCTGTGTGTAATTAAGCTTAAAGCATCGCAAGGTTCACCATTTAACAAAATATCAAGTTTTACTAAATCACTTTTTTCAAAGCCTGCCATTTCATAATCTAAACTCGCATAGCCTTTCGTTCTTGATTTCAAGCTATCAAAAAAGTCATAAATTATTTCACCTAGTGGAATTTTATACTCCAATCTTACACGTTGTTTATCTAAATATTGCAAATCTTTGTACTCGCCTCGCTTGTCTTGACAAAGTTCCATAATTGGACCTACAAATTCTGGAGGTGTGAAAACAAACAATTTTACCATTGGTTCTTCTATACGGTCAATTTCACCAGTTGGTGGCAAAATTGATGGATTACTCACCACAACCATATCTCCATTTGTTTTGTAAACATTGTACGAAACACTTGGTGCTGTAGTAATTATATCCAAGTTAAACTCTCTTTCAAGTCTTTCGGTTATTATGTCCATATGAAGAAGACCTAAAAACCCACATCTAAATCCAAAGCCCAAAGCTTTACTCACTTCTGGAGTAAAAGTAAGTGAAGCATCGTTTAGTTTGAGTTTTTCAAGAGCATCTTTTAAATCTCCATATTTACTCCCATCAACCAAAAATATACCACTAAAAACAACAGGTTGAACTTCTTTGTAGCCAGGCAATCTTTCATTGCTTGGATTATCAGCATTGGTTATTGTATCACCAACCTTGGTGTCAAGCAAATTTTTAATGCTTGCACAAATATACCCCACATCACCCGCACGCAAAATTTCACAAGGTTTCATATTTGGAGTAAACACACCTACTTCAGTCACCTCATAAGTTTTTCCTGTTTGCATCATAAGGATTTTATCTCCAATTTTACAAGTTCCGTCAAAAATTCTCACAAAACAAACAGCACCTTTAAAGTTATCATAATAACTATCAAAAATAAGCGCCTTAAGTGGAGCGGATTCATTGCCATTAGGACAAGGAACCATATCTACAATTTGGTTTAAAACCTCCTCAATATTTATCCCATCTTTTGCAGAAATACAAGGAGCAAGGTCTGCAGGAATTCCAATAACATCTTCAATTTCCTGTTTTGCCTTAGCAATATCCGCACTTGGCAAGTCTATTTTGTTTATAACTGGCAAAATTTCCAAATTGTTATCAATTGCAAGATAGGCATTGGCTAGCGTTTGCGCTTCCACGCCTTGGCTAGCATCAACAATTAAAATAGCCCCCTCACAAGCGGCAAGAGAGCGAGAAACTTCATAAGTAAAGTCCACATGCCCGGGAGTGTCTATTAAATTCAAAGTATATTCAATGCCATCTTTTGTGTAAAACATTCTAGTTGGAGTAAGTTTAATGGTGATTCCTCTTTCCCTTTCAATGTCCATACTATCTAAAAGTTGGTCACTCATATCTCTTTTACTCACAGTTCCAGTTTTTTCAATCAACCTGTCCGCAAGCGTACTTTTACCGTGGTCAATATGTGCCACAATACAAAAGTTTCTGATATATTTTTGCCTGTTTTCCATAATAATCCCTATCTTTTTAAAGTTTACATCTTTTCTGGAGCATTAACAGATAAACATTCAAGAGCATTTTTTATGATGTCTTTTATACAAGTAACAAAAGCCATCATCTGTCTTGAATATTTTTCATCTTCCGAATTAACAAATTTAATGTCTGTACCCCAAATTGAATGGAACATTGAAGCAAATTCTTTTAAATAATCAACCACAATGTTTGGAGCACGTTTTTCCGCAGCACATAAAATTGTTGACGGATATTTAGCCATAAGCACACAAATTTCCTTAATTATGCTAGGGCAATTGCTCATAAACCCATTTAAATCTTTTTGGTCAAATTTATATTCATAACCAAATTTTGATTCAAAATTTCTAAGCACTGAGTTTGTTCTTGCATAAGCATATTGAATGTAATATACAATATTATCTTTTGATTTTTCTTTTACTTTCACCATATCAAAAACCATTGGAGTTTCCGCAGATTTTGAAAGCATAAAAAGTTTTAACTCATCCACATTAATTTCCTGTGCAACGTCAGATAAAAGCACAAACGACCCTTTTCTTTTAGACATTTTAAAAGGAACGCCATCTTTTTCAAGAGCAACCATTTGACATAACACAACTTCCAATTTTGCATTATGGTCTGAAACTGCATCAACAGCACTTGTCAATCTTTTCACATAACCGCCGTGGTCGGCTCCAAAAATATTAATTAGTGTTTTATATCCCCTATCATATTTGTTTTTATGATATGCAATGTCGGACGCAAAATAAGTGTAAGACCCGTCCGCTCTTAAAACAACACGGTCCTTATCGTCACCAAACAATGTCGATCTAAAGAGTGTCTGCAATTTATCGGAAAACCTTGACTCTTCCTGCTCATCTTCATTTGCACTGCCACCCTTAGGTGCTTCCAAATAACCTTCATAAATATATGATAAATTTTGCATTTCACCATTTGTGTCAATCACAACTGCCGATTTAGTTTTTAAATAGTCCAACGCTTCTGCAATTTTGTTTTTATTTATTAAATCAGATTCAGAAACAAAAGAATCATATTTTAGTCCAAGCAATTTTAAATTTGATGTAATAATATTCATCATTGCATCAACCGCTTTTTGCTTAAATAAAGAATAAAATTCCTCTTCACTTATTCCAACATATTTATTTCCAAACTCTTTTGCAAGTTCTTTCGCATAATCAACCAAGTACTCACCAGGATAACATCCTTCTGGAACATTTTCATCTTTATGCTTTCCAAATTGTTGCTCGTATCTAAATTGAATTGATTTTAAAAGAGTGTTAATTTGAACGCCATAGTCGTTCATATAGTACTCTTTTGTGACATCATATCCCGCTTTTGTTAATAAGTTAGCAAGAGCAAGACCTAAAATTGCTCCCCTGCAATGTCCAACGTGCAAAGGTCCAGTTGGATTGGCTGAAATAAACTCCAATAATATTTTGTCCTTTTTTTCACCATTTCCATAATCGCTTCCATTTTTTACAATATCCGCCAAAAACTCTTCCCAAATTTTTTCAGTAAAAACAATATTGATGTAACCATTAACAACTTGAACATCTTTTATATATTCAATTTTTTTAAACTTTTCAGAAAGTTCCAAAGCAATATCATTTGGATTTTTGCTTAAACTTTTTGCAAAAACCATTGCCACGTTTGTTGAAAAATCAGCCCCCGTTTTTACAGGTGGAATAACAAACCTAATACTTTTTGCCAACTTTTCATTATTTAAAGCATCGCCTAAATAATCTTTTAAAATACATAATAAATCATCACTTGCTTTTTTAAATAAGTCCATAAAAACCTCTATACAAAAGCAACTTTAACACACCATCACACTAAATGTCAAATTAAAGGCACTTTAAACCCAGCAAAAAGTCAGCGGATTCATCAAAATATTCACAAATCATTCTAAATACAAAAAGCGATGGAGTCTTTTTGCCTTTACAATATTCATTAATGACACTCTGTGACAAATAAAGGTCTTTTGCTAATTTTTTTTGTGTTATGTTATTTGATTTTAATAAAAATTTTAACCTTTCCGCAAATATATCCATGTTGATATCATAAATGATTAAAAACAAAAATAATTTATTTTTACCAATTGGTAAAACATTTTAATATCGCTTTTGGCTATATTTAATTTTTTTTAAATTTTATTATGAAATAATTTGAAGCAAAGGAGAAAATATGCAAAAATACAACATAAAATTAATTGAAAATTTTTTAAAAGAAAATAATTTAACTAAAACAGAGTTTTGTAAAAGGTGCAAAATTTCTAGATACAGTTTATCTAAAATATATAAAAATGATTTTAATATTAACATTGTTGTTATAATAAAAATTTCATATGCAATTAATCAAAAACCTTGTGATTTATTTATAAACGATTAAAAAAAATGGCAAAATTTCCAAAAAAAATAGAAAATTTTGCCATATTTTGTAATATTTTAAGATAATTGTTCTTCTTCCTGTCCGTCTTGCTCTAAGTTTGTCATAATTTTATTAATAGACACTTCGTAAGCAACCTTTGTTAAAACTTCTCCGCTTAATGTGTGCTTTTGATATTCTCTTGATTGTATTCTTCCAACAATGCTTACTTTGGTTCCCACTTCAAGTTCGCTCACATATTTTGCATTTCTGCCCCAAGCAATACAAGGCAGGTAATCACTTTTGTTGTATGCTCTATTTACGGCAATCAAGCAATCGCATATTTCTCTGTTAAATGGTGTTGTTCTATATGTTGGTTCTTTGCAAATAAAACCAGTTATTTCAATTATATTTGGATTCATATCCTCTTCAAAATCGCAAACTTCTCTTACAAAAACGGTTAACATAAGTTTGCTCTTTTCATCTTCAATTTTGTTGTAACTTCTAAATTGACCTTTGATGCAAACATATTTGCCAAGTTCAAACTTGCCTCCAGTCAATAGTTTTTCAGATACAGTAACTGGCACTCTATCTAAATGATTGGATAATCTTGGAACAAGCAATGTAACTTCATAAAATGCCTCACCAAATGTTTCGTGACTAAATTTTGGCTCACTTTCCACCGTTCCGCTAAGAAAAACCCTATTGTTGTTCATTTGTTCAATTTTCATTATTTATTTTCTCCTTTAATGTTGTTTTTTGAAGTCCAGCTCTGTCGATTGTGTAATTATCTTTGTAAATTAAATCGCCTATTGCACCAACCTTGTACCCTCTTTTTGCCAGCCTATCTAAAATCATTGGCAATGCGTCAACAATGTGGTCACTATTGTTGTGGCACAAGATAATTGAACCGCTTTTAACACCATTTAAAATTCTTGTTGTAATCGCTTCTGCACTTAAACCTTTCCAGTCCAAAGAGTCAACGTCCCATTGGATAGTTTTTAGACCTTTACTTTCCGCTGTGTCCAAAAGCAGATTGTTGTAAGAGCCAAAAGGTGCTCTAAACAATTCAATATTTTTGCCGGTGATGTTTGTGATTAATTCCATACTTTTATCTAGTTCTAAACTCATTGCATCTTTGCTAAGTTTTGCCATATCGGGATGTGTGTTTGAGTGTGTTCCAATTTCAAAACCATTGTCATCAATGTATTTGACCATATTGCCATATTTGTCAACCCAAAATCCTACAAGGAAAAAAGTTGCCCTAACATTATGCTCTTTACAAATATCAACAATTTGTTTTGTCTTGTCTGCACCCCAAGCAGCATCAAAAGATATAGCCACTTGTTTAGACTCAGTTTCTACGCAGTAAATTGGCACTTTTCTTGTTGAATATCCAAAAAACACCTCAGCAGAAACCGCCCCATTAATTGAGATTGCTAGAAGTATAGTAACTAAAAGTACTATCAAAACATATTTAATAGACCTTGATTTAATTACACAAAACATTTAAACCTCGCTTTTAATTTTATTTAAAAATATGTTTTTAGTTAATGCGATTATTTAGCAAAACTTAAGCAATAAAAACATTTTTTGTCGAATCTATCATTCTACTTTATGCTTTAGCAAATATAATTAGAACAAAAAAGATGCCTATTTTTTTTAGCATCTTAAAAGTACATATATAATTTTTGTGTTTATAACCTATACTTAAAAAAACGTACAACGTTGAAAAATTTAAATAAAAAATAAAAGGAGCAATGCAAATTAAAGCAAGGTTCCTTTTTAAATTTTTTAAAACTAAATGTAAATATATTTTTAAATTTAAGTTCTTCCAATAAACTTATCAATTGATTCATTGAAATAGTTTGCGAGTTTTACTACAGTTTGATATTTAGGTGCATCTCCGTGTTTCCAACGAGAAATGTTTGCTTTTGATAAACCAATATCCTCACACAACTTAACATAACTAACTTTGTTTTTCTTTAGATATGTTTTTAAACTTTTAACCAAATCAACTTTATAACCTTTTTTATATTTGCAATGGAAAGTGGTTGTTTTCTTTTCAAAGAAATCTAAAGAGGAATTTAAATAGTCCACTATTTTTAATGTATTTTTTAATGTTGGATTTTCACTTCTTAACAAATCATAAAAAGTAGATGTTCTTATATCCACCATTTCCGCAAATTGACTTGCATATAATTTTTTTTCATTTATTACTTTCAGCAACGTATCATTGAAATTTGTCATAATTTTTGTTTCCCTAATTAATTACTTTTAGTATAAGCCTTAATTTATAAAAAGTCAATGCCACTTTTTAATAAATAAAAAAAGCCCATTCGGACTTTTGTACTTTAAATGGTGGGA
>CALBKX010000016.1 GCA_937895935.1 uncultured Clostridia bacterium | reverse complement strand
AAGCATAGAACGTAAAAAGCGAAGAGGAGCAGTGAAAGTTCTCTCTTCGCTTTTTTGTTATTCGTTAGGCATTATTTTATTACAAATTTCTTCATAATTAGGAATATCATTATCATTTACATTTCCCATGATAACAACATATGGTTTATTAACTTTATTAAATATTTTTTTGGCAAACTCATCAATCATTTTGGTAGTTGTGTTTTTGCAAAATCTATCATAATATTTAATTGGCTTAGGATTTATCATTTACATTTCCAACATATAGTGTGTTTTGCTTTACTTGAATGTTAAAAATCTTTAAAGTTTTAATAAAGTTGTTTAATTTTAAAATAAATATAAAGTAATTAATTAGTTAAGTATTATTCTTAATTTTATTAAAAATTAAGATTTTTTTTGTTAAAATTATTTTTCTCTTTTCAAAATTGTATTTCTTTGATAAAATATTAAAAAAGGAATTTAAAATGAATAACAATTTTTCTCAATATGATTTTAAAAAATCAATTAAACGTGGATGTATATATCTTTTAATTGCAGTTCCATTTATGTTGATAATTTCAGTAGTTTTGAACATTGTTGGTGCACCTTTTTGGTTAAATATTCTATCTACGGTTGTTGTAGGTGGTATTGTTGTTTTTGTAGCATATGTTATAAGTACAAAAATTGCTGAAAAGAAAAAAGAAAATGAAAAAAATAAATATGACCCATTTAAGGACTAATTAAATAAAACTCTTGCAAATTTTGTATTTGTGAAATATACTTGGCTAAAAGGGATAAATATGGAACAAAAGAACTTAAAAGTTAAAATGATGCCACATAGCATTGAAGCAGAGCAATCTGTTTTAGGAGCGTGTTTAATTGATGATGAAGCATCTAATTCAATAATGAACACACTTGTTAAAGATGATTTTTATTTAGAGGCACATCAAGAAATATATAATGCTATGTTTACTATATTCGCTAAAAATCAACCAATAGATTATGTTACTTTAACAGATGAACTTGACAATAATAATTTATTACAATCGGTTGGTGGGTTAGAGTATATTACTAATTTAACCAATATTTTACCTAGTGCCGCTAATTATAAAGTATATGTTGATATTGTAAAACGTGATTCAGTTTTAAGGCGTATTATTTCTTCAAGTCAAAAAATTATAGAAAAAGCGTATGAGTCGACCGATAAGGACGATACATTAGATTATGCAGAACAATTGATTTTTGAAATAGGTAAAGAAGAGGAAAGCAGTTCGCTTGTACATATTGGTGGTGCTTTATCTGATGTTATTAAAAAATTCGATAATTTAAGCAAAAATAAAGATGGAATTAAGGGTATTGCAACTGGATTTAAGGACTTTGATGCAGTTACAAATGGTTTACAAAATTCTGACCTTATATTGCTTGCTGCTCGTCCCGGTGTTGGTAAAACAAGTTTTGCAATGAATATAGTTACTAATGCTGCGGTTAAAGAAAAGAAAAAATGTGCAATTTTCAGTTTGGAAATGCCTCGTACCCAAATTGCACAACGTGCTATTTGTTCCGTGGCTTCTGTAAGTATGGCAAAAGCTCTTAAAGGCGACCTGTCAGTTGAAGAATGGAAAAGTTTATGGACTGCAAATAAGCAATTAGCGGAAGCGGGTATATATATTGATGATTCATCAATGAATACACCAATGTCTATATTATCAAAATGTAGGCGTTTAAAACGTGAGCATGGGCTTGATTTAGTTATGATTGACTACTTACAATTAATGTCATCTGGAAAAACTAAAGTTGAAAGTCGTCAAAACGAAGTTTCTGAAATGACCAGATATTTGAAAATTGCTGCAAGGGAATTAAATGTTCCTGTTATTGTGTTATCACAATTATCCCGTGCTGTTGAACAAAGAAAAGGTGACCATAAGCCTCAACTTTCTGATTTGAGAGAATCTGGCTCAATTGAGCAAGACGCAGACATTGTTTTGTTTATTTATAAACCAGATATGTATAATGACGTTGTTAACGAAGATGAGCCGGGTATTTGTACTTTAAGCATTGCTAAACATCGTAACGGTGAAATAAAAGACGTAAAACTTCGCTGGATTGGTGAGTACACAACATTTGTTGATAAGGATAAACGTTTTAATAAGCCACAAGAAACAGACAAAATTAAAGTAGTTGATGATAATGCGTTTGGTGATATTCCTCCAGAAACAAATCAAGATATGGATTTAGATGAGATTAAAGAAATATTTAAACCAGACGAAGAATAGATATTTAAAAAATAAGGTGAACAATGCCTTATTTTTTATTGTAAGAAAGGTCAAATTGAACGTGGATAAGTATATTATTAAGGAAATGTCTGTAAGCGACAAATTAATTCGATAATTGCTAGGATTTAAGACGGACAAAAAAACAAAGCAAGAGAACTATAGCAAAAACTTTGATTTGAAAAAAGCATAGAGAATTACCTTTATAATCTAGATAAACTATGTGATGTTAAAATTTGAACGAGTTAAATTTTAAGTAGATTATCGCAACCACCGTGATAAATCAAGGCATCACAGTTTAATATTAATAAATATATATGCGTCACGATTTCAAGTGTTAGTTTATGCAAGCATAAAAACACTTTCTCTCGTTCCTTATATATGAACATCAGTTGCTGGCAAATATCCCTTCGGGCTGCTTGCCGACAACTTCCGAGGTTTATAAATAAAATTTTATTAAAGGTTAAAAATTCTCAAAATTTATT
The DNA here is from genome assembly GCA_937895935.1 of uncultured Clostridia bacterium. Lineage (GTDB taxonomy): Bacteria > Bacillota > Clostridia > Christensenellales > UBA1242 > HGM11367. Next base: position 176 of record CALBKX010000016.1, on the reverse strand, counting down.
AATTTTTTTGTAAATAATTGTTGACTTTACGTGGTGGATGTGATAATATAACAAAGTCGTTTGAAACAGCGGCAAACATTGTATGGTTCACTAGCTCAGCTGGTAGAGCACTTGACTTTTAATCAAGGGGTCTGGAGTTCGAACCTCCAGTGAGCCACCAAATTGAGAGCATAACA
>CALBKX010000015.1 GCA_937895935.1 uncultured Clostridia bacterium | reverse complement strand
CTTTTTTTTCTAATACTTTTTTTTCTAATACTTTTTTTTCTAATACTTTTTTTTCTAATACTTTTTTTTCGTCATTGCATTTTCCTATTGCACTTTTCAATTGCATTCCCTATATATATAAAATATTTCTGTTAACATATAAATAGTATCTGGATTTTTTTCTTCTCAATACTTTTCGGCACAAAATTTGCCGGCATCTATCACTTTTTTAAAAGTTAATCGCCGCACAAATTGTGTAGGGAGGGGTAAACTATCAAAAGCCAAAATTTACCATTCAATTTTCGTCTATCCCATATATTGACAAAAAGTCCGAAAAAAGCTGGGTTTTGACTTTCTTCATTTCGTTTTCAATTTCTAAAATTTTTTCTTCTTTTTTCTTTTGCGGAAAATTGTAGAAAAATGTGTTGGCGACAATCTTGTCGTCTTTTTTTATGTCCTTTTGCGGCAAGTAATTTTTTAAAGGAAAAAGTTTTTCATCAACCTCAAGGGTGGTATCACACACACAAAGCGGTAATTTTTTAGTTGATAATAGGTCTCTTATTTTTTTATTAGAAAGCTGCAAAAAAGCTGCGTTTTCACTCCCCATAGCACAAAGAATTTTTTTTAAGTAGGACTTGAGACTTTTGGACTTAAAAGAAAATTTATCACCATCGGGTAATACAATAGAATAGGTATTATTGGAACTATTGAATGCTTCTTGCGGCAATTCATTTAAAATTTCATCAACAAGAACGCTTAATTCTTTTTTATTATTGACACTATCATTTCTTTTGTATAAAGCATTGCCGCCTAAACTATTGTTATTGATACTATTAGAATTGTAAAAACTGCCGCATTCATTATTATAGACCAATTGCGACCAATAGTCATTAAACAAAATTTTTGCCGCAACTACATCAGTAGTGTAATTAATATAGAACAGGGTATTGGCGGCGAACGCATATTTTAATCCCTTACTGGAACTGCTGGAATTCAATAGATAAGCACTTAGTTCTCTAAAAAATTCCTTTTTATATGGTGCTAATAACCATTGGTCCCGCCAGCCGCTTTTATTGTCTATAAGCATATCGAATAACCTGTCTTCTTTGTTAGGGTCTTTAAGATATAAATAGATAAGAGTTAGGTCTTTAAGAATATCATCACTATAGCCCAAATAATTCTTGCTATTAGAAAAGCACAGCAAATATACACCCGGCAATGGTTTAATTTTAGCATAGCTTGAGTAAAGAGTTGGCGTAAAAATTTTGTTATTAATTGGATTAGACTTTAGGAATTCTTGAAGCACATAAGGTCTGTTTTCAGGAAATTCCCCATTTAAGTAATAGTATAGTTTTTCCATTTTGTTATGTTCACTCCTTTTAAAACAAATATTAAGAAAAAGCGTTATCTATTGAATTTAGATAACGCCTTATTTTTATTCTTTTGAATTTTTATAACTTAGATAACATTCTTCTTCGGTTAATCTGTCATATTTATGAAAGCGGCTATTGTCTTCCCATGGCTTAACTACTGGCGACAAATTAATATTTACTTCTTGTAGGAAACCATCACCGTCTTTAATAGTAAAACGTCCAACGCTAATTTCGTTGTTTCCTACAATGCTGACTGCTTCATCGCCATATTTTGTTTTAAAGCATTCAATTAGTTCTGAAAGAACAATTTCTCTCATCTTGTTGGTTGCCGCCTGCTTAGTTAAAATAGAATCTGTAAAATCAAAATCAATCATGTTTTTTATTCCTCTTTTCTAAAAAATTTTTTAAGCCCTCTTAAAATTTTTCAAGCCCTATTTTCTAAAAAAATAATGACCCCATAAAAATTTTATAGCCCCTATTGAAAAAGAACCTACCCCCTATAAAAAAATATCTACCCCCTATAAAGAAAAGAAATAATTTCGTCAATGTCGTAGATAGTATCTTTATACCACTCTTTATCAAAAGCATTTAGCTCTTTTGCCATGACAATTAGAGTTTCTTTGATTCGTATTGCCGCTTCATAAGCTTCTATGTAATAAGTAGAAATAATAATACCCCCTATTTTAGATGTGAACTAAAAATCCATTGCCCGCCGTATAAAAATTAAACATATTCATTTCAAAATTTTCATTCGTATACTGCTTGTTTACGGAAACCGTGCCAAAATTTTTGACCTCCCCATAATCATATAAACTGCCATTTTTATCTTCAATACTTTGAATGTAAATTGTTTCACATACAAGAGAATTTGTTCTCGTAGTATTTCTATAGCATCTATATTCAGGCTTAATGATAACTGTAGCAACTAAATCATTTTCTAATTCCATTTTCCCAATAAACCCATTATAAGTTTTTGGAATATTAAAAAGCAAAGTCTTATCTAAAAAGTCCGGCGGCACATTAGCATCGCACATAACTGTATCTCTAATTCTTAGAGAATCATAATCACTTTTATTATCAATCGTAATACCAAACATTGTTCCATAGGCAATTTCACAATTACTTAAAATAGAATGAGTAAATTGTGTTTTTCTTAAGGAACAATTATAGAAATAACTGTTCCAAAAAAGACAGCCGCCAAAGATTGCTTCATCAAGTTGAGTATTAGCAAAGAAACAATTATGAAAGTTTGAATAAGAGAAGTCTTTAAAGCGTAAATCTAAATTAGAAAAGTTAATGTTCCAAAAAGTAAGCCCCGTAAAATCATAGGAATTTAATTCTTTTCGGTCTTCAATAGAATTTTCTCTTTCATTAAATTTGTTTATTGTTTTAATAATTTTAGAACTACGAGCATAAAGTGTTTCAGCCATTAAAACCCTCCAACATTTCTAATATATAAACCAAACAATTAACAACAATTGAATTGCCTGCTTGCTTAATAAGCTGACTGTTCGTGCTAACGTATTCAGCGGCGGCAAATTCTTCATCAGTAAACCCCATAAGCCGCCATGATTCTAATGGTGTTAGCTTTCTAATTTTCATACCTTCTTCTACAACATAGTTGTCTTTTTGAACAGTGGTTAACGTAAATGACAGATAAGATTCGTTTGGTTCTAATCTTTGAACTAATGTTTTGATTCCAGAAGTTCTATCGTTTGGATTCAAAATATTTCTACCTCTTGAAGCAGCTATGTAAGGCTTATTTAAAGTTAGAATTCTTTCACCATTTTCCATTGCTAAAGTATCGTTTATTAATTTAGTTCTTGCTTCTTCTTTTAAATAAAACTTATTACCTACTCTTGATTCTAAGATTGTATTAATGTTTACTCTTGGGATTCTTTTGGGCTCTTTATAATTGAAAACAACATCTGAATCTTTTAGAACGCTAATGGTAAAAACTCTTATTCTTTGTTGCGGCACTCCAAAATCAGCGGCATTTAAAATTAAAGAATAATTTTTATATCCGATTTCTTCTAATTCTTTTTTATACAAATCATAATTTTTTTTGTGTCTTTGAGTTAAAATCCCTTTTACGTTCTCCCAGATTAACACTTTTGGTTTAAGTTCTTTAGCAATTCTAACATTTTCCCAAAGTAAACTTGAACGAGTGCCGCTCCCCTTATCTGCTCCTTTATTTTTCCCAATGACTGAAACTGATTGACATGGCGAACCACTCATAATGATGTCTATGTTTTTTAAATCTTTATTCCATTTTGTAATATCTTGCGGCGAAAAATTTGTATTATGAATAGCATTATAAGATTGAACCGCCGCTGCATCAATATCAACATAATCAACTATTTCGTATGACTTTTTAAGTCTATCTAAAGCGGAACTAAAAGCACCAATTCCACCAAATAATTCAATTACTCTCAGCATTCAAACTCCTTTCTTATTTTGTTTTCATAAGTTGTGTAATAAATTGCCTTAAAATTATAAGTAGCAAGCATTGTCTGACATATAGGACAAGGTTTTGCTAACCGAAAATTGCCGTCTTTTTTCTTTGAAACAATGAATAATTCAGCTTTCTTGAAGTCTTTGAATTCATGCGGCAATTTGTTTATTGCATCTACTTCTGCGTGTCGCTTATCATAGATATAATTTTCAGTTCCTTTTGTCTTTGTTCTCCAATAATGCTGAGCGGTAGATGTTTTATCTGAATTAACCCCCCAGCTAAGAATTTTTCCTTTATAAACAATGAAACAAACCATTTTAAGTCTATAAGGTCTTTCAGTATAAATATCATCATAGAGTGTTATCAATTTGCTAATTAACTTTTTATTCATTATTACGCCGTCCTCATAGCAAATCTGTAAATTTTACTATAATACTTTTGGTCATTTTCTCTTTCACCTAACCATCCTTTATATTCATCCGGCAATTCAATTGGTTTTAACTCTCCTCTTTTATGAGAAAACTTGTGATTCTTGTATTTAACAAAATGAAAATCATCTTCGCTAAATCTTAAAGCAACACCATATTCATTCTTTCTCAATTCGTGATAATTTAAAATTGGTCTTAATCGTGGCGTTCTTTTTAATAATTCCATAACACAATACTTTTGAATGTTTATATCAGAAAAATAGCCGCCCTCCACTTGATAAATAATTCGTTCTCTTAATCCTTCATCATTTCTATTTAATTTTAGTTCTTCAAAAATTGATTTAACTTCTTCGTTATCTTCTTTTGTGTAAAATTCAAACCATTCATAAGTTTCTAAAGCATAGCCGCCACAATTAAAATATTCAATGTTCATCATAGCTGGCTCTCCTTATAGTAATTCCAAGTAAAACTATCTTCCATATTCTTTGGTCTATTTTTAGCTGTCCAATTTCTGATATATGGTTCAGGATTCTTGTTTTTCATGAACTCTTCTGGAACTTCGAGATATTGTAGTCCAGATAAAATATTCTTACTATTATAATAATTAACCATAATTCCAACCGTATACATAAATGTCCTCTCCTTTAAGAAAATAAATTATAAGTGTAAGTCATTATTGAATACCACAAAAATGTTGTTGAAACAATGCTCCATAAAATTGTTCCAAAAGTGCTTCCATCTTTTTTATCTTGAATTGCCACTTTTAAGAAAATAAGTCCTAGAATTAAACTTATTGTTCCAAAAATGTAGTATAACATTCAATCGCTCCTTTTAATAATTAATCTTGTAAAACGAGTAGCCCCACCAATCCCAACAATTTCTATCTCTTTTGTAAACTTTTTCTTTTCTAAATGCTTTCATCCACAAATGAATTGCTTTTTCATATGAATCAGCTTGATAAAGAATTTCATCCTTATCATAAAGTAGTGAGTTTTCATCTCGTAGGTCTATTTCAAATGCTCCAAGTGGATAAAGCTTTTTAAAGAAAGATGTTAATGAATCATAATAGATTCCTTTGTCGCTATTGACGTTTGTTCTTTTTACAATATACCCCACTTCATACCACCTCAATCTCAATAACAATTCTCTTCCATGGTTCGCCGCAATCATCAAATTCACTATATGCGACTTCAGCATATTCATTTTCTTTATACTTTAAGTAGTCCCATTTATTACCGTCTAACAAATCCCAAATTTCATTTACAAGACTATTTACTTCTGTCTTTTCAATTTCTTTTTCAATTTCTTTCTTTAAGTCAGGATAAACATAAATCTTTTTCATGATGTTAATAATCATTTACGCATCCCCTCTCTTAGCTTTCTATAATTATTATAGCATAAAACAGACGATTTTTCAATTAACCCTTATTCTTCTAGTTCCATTTCTTCTACTGAATAGGTAAAGCCGCAAAATTCAATTGAGTAATAATAATTTTCATCAACAATATCTTCATCTTTGAGTTCAAAAACATTCATTTCATCAGGAGTAATTTTATTACCCATCTCTAATTCATCTTGAAGTGTTTCGCAAATATTTTTATGTAAGCAGGCTAAAGCCAATTCTTTTGTTTTAAAAACTCTGTTATCAACAATATCACCATTGCTACCATCTACAACAAGAAACAGATAAACCTTAATACCATTCACGATATATCACCTTTTCCTTTTCAAAATCAAAATTGTTTAATATCTGTTGAATATTGTTTTTGGTATCTTTTAATTCTCTAAAATACCATTCATCATAATCTTGGCTGCCAAAGAAAAATCCTTCGGATGTTGGTAATAGTTCTGCCGCCCTACTATGGTTATCAAGCACTTCATTAATAGTTTTTAAAAGCTTTTCCAACAATTCTTTTGAAATAATATAGTCGCCGCAATTATTCTCATAGTTAAAATCGTCTATGTTATTTACGAAAAAGTTTCTAATTTGATTTGCTTTTCGCCAATAGCACAGTTCATAACTAAGTTTACTGTCATCTTTTGCTTCGCCCATCAACCACATATCAAGTCCCATAAAGTCCTCCTCTTAAACACAATCACAAAATACATATTTTGGAACAAACAAGTCTTTTTCTTTAGACCCATAACCATGAACTACAAAAGAAAATTTCTCATCCCCATCCGAAATAATCCAACCTCTTCCTTCTATATGAAACTCTAATCCAATCGGTGTTTCTTTAATTAAACAGCTATTAGGAAATTTTCTTATATACTTTTTTAATTCTACCATTGACAATGCCCAAGTTGCTTTTTTGTTTAAATCATTTTGTGAAACATTTAAATATTTACTGTTTATCTGAATTGGATAACGTCCATTAAAATGTTTCCAATTAGGTTCATCAAAGAAGAACTGCTTAAATTTCCAGTAAGGATATTCTTTTAAAAATTTTTCAAAAGCATTTCCATTCAAATAGAATCTTTTCCATCCATCAGCTTCATTAATGCCAAATTGCTTTAAGCCAAAAAGAATTCGATTTTCTTTTTCTTTTCGTTTCATTCAAGAACCCCTCTCTTAACTTTCTATAATTATTATACCTCATTTTGCGGCAATTTGCTACTATTTTTTACAAATTAGCCCACAAAGACTTTAAAAAGTGTGATAAGACCGTAGACTATACTAAAGACAAAGAAAAAATTAGCTACAAAAAGTAGAGCGTTCCTTTGCCAATCTTTCCGGTCTAAAAACAGAGAGCCGCCGCAACACACTAAACCCAAGAAAATCAATACACCTTCAAAAAGAACTCTATACATAAATTATTCCCCTTTCACTTTAATAACCGGCATTTTTACATTCATATACTCTTCGTCAATAATTCTTAATTGAGAAAGAATGTTTTCACGTCCTTGGATTGCTGGCTTTAAGCAATACTCTTTAAAATCTTTAATATTGATTTCTTTAATACTAGTGATGTGTGGAAACAAAAGCTTTAAGAAAGCTGTAGCATTCTTTTTAACAGCTTCAAAATTTCTAACATCACACTTGCCATCTACATACAAAAGTTCATCAATAATTGCTCTATAATAAAATTCATCTCTTAATTGATGCAAAATTCCAGTCAAGTAGTCAGTAGACAATGCCCATCCTTCCATTTTTCTATCTTCAGTAAAACGACCAATCTTTTTACCCTCAATTAAAAAAGTGAATCTATCAATAAGAGCAGATTCTTTTAACCAATTCGGCAAAAATTTAAGCATATTACTTTTTTTAACATCCATTGAACCAATAGGAACATTGCCAATTAAACTTAATCCGGCATCTGCAACACCAGAATAGTTTCCAATTCTAATTTCACCAGATTCCAAATAAGTTTTTAACGCACCACACATTTCTTCTGGAGCTTGACATCTAATTGTCTGAACTTCATCAAAAATTACTTGAGAATGTTTAGAAAAATAGCCCGGTTTCTTAGTTGTGTTATTAAAAAATGCTGTTGCTCTTGAAACGCTGCCGCCACCAACAAGCCAGTTATAAGGCGACAATTGAGAATAACAATAGCTTTTGGCACTACCTTTGATAGCTAATTCAATAGTGTTTAATCTTTTTTCAACAAAAGGCAAAAACCTTTGTAATAAAGTAAGTTTTTCTTCTCTTGTCATATTTTTACCATTAAAGTTTAATCCGGCGAGCAGCACATTAATCCATTCTTCTGTTGTAAAATTCTTTCTCTTTTCTCTGTAAGAGTTTAAATCATAAGTATAAGGACATAATGGCTTAAAATCAGCCAATTGAATAATTCCGCAGTTATAATCTAATGTAATTTCTCCCCAAGCCCCTTCTGATTTTAATAAGTAGTCTTTATTCTCTGAAATAATAGACCAATCTGCTTGTGCTTCTTTTCTTTTTGTAGGAAAGCCGTATTCCGGCAATCTAAAACAAATAAGGTCTTCAGCATAGTCAAATTCAATTACAATTTTGGTTAATAATTTAATCTGACCTTTAGGACTGTGCCGTGCTTCCAGTAGTTTAATGTTCCAATCATTTGTTTTTAATCTCATCTTTTTGATATATTCGCTTAAAGCAAAAGCATCAATAGAACCATTTTCATTGGAAAATTTTGTAATTAACCAGTTCTTAGACTCCATTGGCAATTCCAAAAAACTTAACAGAGTGTTTGTGCTTGTAGATTTATAAGTTGCCGCCCCACCATAAATTTCTTTAATGTTTTTCATATAGAAGTTCCTTTCTACTTTTAGCTCTCTCTTAACTTTCTATAATTATTATAGCATAATACGCAAAAAAGGTCAAGACAGATTTGCTCCATCTTGACCTCTCTTGTTTACCAACTGATATGATAAACTTTTTCTTCTTCATCATGAACTATATGAAACCGTTGCGTTTTTAAATATTCAACAATTTCAGGACAAACAATAGAATCTCTAATTGAAAAATGATTTTTTGCATTTTTAAAAGCGTGTCTGAACTTTTCTTTAATTGCCGCAACAGAATACTCCTTATCAGTATATTCTAATAGCTTATTAATCTGTGCTTTTGTTAGACTTTCAGCCAAAGCAGCAGACGGAAGATTTAAATCTAAGTCTTCCTTATATTGTGGCGGCATTTGATGCCACGCAATTACAGTGTATGGAATATCTTCTTTATCAAAATTGGCTAAATTCTTGTCTAACAATTCCCACTTGTTTTCTTTTTTGTCAAAAAATCCTATTGTTGGTTCATCTACTTCTTTTAATTGTAAAATAACTGTTTTATAAGCTTGTGGCATTTGGTTATCAATTGTTTGCCAATTCAGCATAGTAGAACCTCCAAAATATTAAATTTTAATAAATATTATTCATCTTTATTATCAACCCAACAAAGAGTTCATTAACTTATAAAAATCAACACTATTTAAAGTATCAAAAAGTTCTCTCTCTACAGGAGAGTGATTCTTATTTGACTTATTCGCACCCAACTTTGTCATTGTAGAAACAATAGTCTTAGAATCTGATTCATCATTGTATTCCTTAATCAATCTCTTTAACAACTCATAAGTTTCATCAATCTTCTTTTCCTTTTCTGTTAACTTTTGTGTCTTTGCCGCCTTTTTTGCTTCGACTTCTTCCTTCTTATGCTTATCAATACAATTAGAAAGTTCCACTAGGTTATCAACTGACTTTTTACAAACTGGACAAACATACATACTCATGAACAAATTCCTCCTAAATTAATCATTATAATCATCATCGTAGTAGTAATCGTCTCTACGAGTTTTCTTTTTTCTTTTATCTGGAATCACCTTTGTAATGGGTGGAAAATCCCATTCGTTTCTTTTTAGTTTATCTCTATTTTTTCGTTCCTTTTTAGAACTCTTCTCATATGGAACGAATTTCTTACGCTTAACGTTTGTTTCCTTCATTTCTAGAAAGCCCCCCCTGAAGACTTAACTTAATTATTTGTGTCAAAAGTTCATCTAATTTTTCTTCTGTTTTTAAATCTTTTTCTTTCCAATCGTATTTTCGATAGCAGGTCATACGATTTCCTAAATAATAATCAATCAACCCTTTAACCTCTTCTAAACTATAAACTATATTATAGCTTTTTATATCAATTAAATACTCATTATCTACTCTACCTCGTAAAATTTCTTCATAATGTTTATTTGGTCTTTCAGAATAACCACTCAACATGTTCGCTATTCTAACAATTTGGTATAATGCTTTACTATCATATCCATATTTCTCAATTTTTCCAGCGACACTGGTCGATTTTTGAATATCTTTTGCCATTCTTGAATCATCATTCCTAGCATGGCGTTATCGGCAGCTCTTTCATCAAAACGAGCAATAGATTCTCTCATAGGAATCAAATTTTTCATTAGCAACAATCCAATATTACTGTTTTTAAAATAATGTTCCTTAGAAAACAAGATTTCAACATAATTAGAATTTTGCTTCTTAAATTGATGAAACATTAGCCGAATGTCTTTAACATCACAAAGTCCATTTTCATAATCAACAGTAGTAGAAACAGGCTTTCTATTAAAAATGAAGTCGTCTAATGTCGGCATCTTTTGTATCGCAGTTATAGTTCTGAGAGCCATATAGACTAATAAAAACTGGGTCATACCCTTTTGCTTTCAAAGCTTTTTGACATTTTTTAAATCGCTCATTTTTAACCCTTTCTTTAATACTATTATACGACATTATTCGACAAAAATCAAATTTTTAACAAAACAATTTTTTATATAATTTAATGAAATCATTGTCTGATAATTCTCCTAAGTATTTTTCTGGGTCATCCAACTTTCCATCGTATACCATGAACGCCAAATATTTAAATTCGTAATCTCTAAAATGTAAAGCAAAATCTTTTCTTGATAGTCCTCTGTCTTTTAAAATTTGTGGCAAAGCAATAATATCAATCAGCAAATCCCACATAAAATTAATATTCTTTTGAATTTCGGATACAATTTCAGTGTATTCTGGAAAATAAGATAACAACTCATCTGTATCATTTCGTCTAACAATGGGAATAAGTCTATCCAAAGTCATTACATGATTATTAACCATATAATGTAAATCAAAGTATTTCGCTGTTTTTAATTTAACTCTATTGTTATGAGAATCCTTTATAACAACACCTTCAGTTAAAACATTACTATCATTTAGTCTTTGAATCAAACGGCGGCAATCTTCTTCTGTTCTTACAAAATAAATTTCTGGCTTTTCTATATCAGAAAAATTGTAATTGACTTCTTTCAAAGATTCATTATCTCTTACCATTAAAAGATATAACTTAGGTCTATCATAAGAAATGACAACTTTATTAAATGGCGATACCAATTCAAATACATAAGTATAAGCTTTATTTAAATTATCAAAAGAAAAAGTAGAAGGTAATGCCGCCATAAAAAGTTCATAGAAATTCTTATAAACGGCATTATTACTTAAGTTAGAATCAACAGCATCAATTCCACTATTAGTAGCCACATTCCATTTATCATTCCAATAATAAAGTTTAATTAAGCTACCATCAATTTTTTCACTAACAGAAATTCCATTTTTCCAATCAATTTTTGCAGCATGAGATTCGTCAATATTAAAGAATTTAAAAAATGGACAGCACACAACTTTAAAAGTTTTAGCATCCAAAATAAGACCACGAGCTTCGCAGACAATAGGATTGCTAAAATCAGAATTGATTTGATTATATTTGAAACAATATAATCCATTTTTATAAGTAATTTTTAAATTATAAGGAGCATTAGACAATAATTCTTGCCAATTGGAGTGGTTATTTATGAACTCTTGAATTTTTAATTTCATGAACTACTCCTTTCTTACTCAACAATATCTGGCAAATATCCCCATTCAACATTCTTTTCAAACAGTCTAATGTACCAAATTTCCATTGCCGCACGAACAAGATTTGGTTCAGTTTTTACATCAAGTGGAAAACATCCTAATTCTTTTTCTACATTCTTCTTAAAGATTTCAAACTCTTTTTTGTAAATATTAGTTAAATAATTATAGTTTACGTCATAAGATACATCCCAGTAGCTCTCCCTATCAATTCTTTTGGTTAAAAGTTCATGCCAGCGTTCTCTATCCTCTTTATCTTGAAAAACATAATAATCAGATTCATCACAATTCAAAAGTAAAGTTTCTTTGGTAATTAAATCATTAATATAATCTTTATAGCTTTCTGGAAAATAACGCCGCCATTTTTTTTCAGAATTGTCTTTTAAAGTAATCAAATACCCCAAGAATTCACAACTTTGATATTCATCTAATCTTGCCGACAACTCATATTTATCACTTCCACTCAATTTAATAAACTTGCTTAATGAATCATACACAAATTCATTATAGTTGTCAGGCGAACAATATGCTTCTGCCATAACAACATTATTTCTTAAATCTTTAATAATAACATATACACTATCCATTTTACATATCTCCTTTCATTTCCCAAAAAGATTTTGACAAGCTTTCTTCGTAATTATCTCTATTACTTTCAATCCTACAATATTCCTTCAATAAATGATTCAATAGATTCTCACTACACTCATAGCCTAAATCCTGTTTATAGAAAAAATACTTAGAACTTTCTGGATTATAAATTGTAAAAATATACGTTTCCACCCTATCGCTCCTCTCAACTTCCTGCATATATTATACTATAAACATAGGTTAGAAACAACACAGGAATCATTTTAATTTTTGAACATTTTACTAACATACATCAAATCTCTCACCATTGCCGCCGACTTAATTCTATTTTCTTTTTCAAGCAGTGATAACGTGTCCCAACCTTTTAAAATAGAAATCTTAAAATTTTTAAACTCAGGTTCAGGTGTGATTTCTTTTACTTCGTTGAAAATGTTCTCTAATGTTTCTGTGCTACTATATTGATGCGAAAAAGACACCGTCTTCTTTCCCTCTCTATATACAGATTCTTTTACTGAAAATTTTCCATCTCTCTGATACTCTCTTCCGCAACGATTAACACATTGCACAGCTTCGTTAGAAGTGCTATATTTTTTACCACACAAACAACAAGTAAACATTCTACATTATCTCCTTTCAAAGTTCGTCATACATAGGAGCAAAATCTCTAACATGATAATGAGTTATAATTCCCAAAAGAGTTTCAATATTATTCTGTTCTTTAATATAAATATAACTCCTATCGCTTGTAATTGATTCTTTTCCTTTCGGCATAGAGAATTTCATTGCCGCTTTTTCTACTTGAAGGATATTAATAGTGTTTAGTTCCATTCGTCCTTTGTTTGAAATAATTACGAAAGTTGGTAATTCATTTTTTAACTGAGGTTTCATGTCTATAAGTCTATTTACCCACTTAACTTCATAATCATCATGTTGGCTTATCGTTATTAAATGAGTTTTAATTTTCATATTTTACCTCTCTTTCACTTTCTATAATTATTATAGCACAGGCGGCAACTCATTTCTACTATTTTTAACAAAAACTTATAAACAAATTATTAAGTATTCATTTCGATTCCTAAAAAGTTTTGAGTTGTATTCCCTAAATAATAGGAACTATTTCTCATGGTATCTTCATATTCTTTCTTTCCTTCAAAAGAATTTACTACTTCTTTTTCTTCTTCATTCATTTCGCTATAAGATTTTTTTCCATAATCATTTGGCAACCAGCCTTTCTTATTAGCCCCAAAGATATTAAATTTTTTTAATAGTTCCAAATCATTGAACCATAAATGTAGAGTTCCTTTCTTTTTAAATTCTACATCAAAATATTTAAAATGTAGTCGTTCACCAGCATAATTCCAACGATTAAAAGCTTTAGACAGAATAGGATAAATAGGTTCACCATCTCTTTTTTCTGCATCTAAATAAGTAAAAATCTTTTCTAACTCTTCAAGAATATCTCTACCTTTATAAGAATAATTCCACCCATTGCCGTTATACATATGACGAATAATAACTTTTTTATTGATTTTAAAGGCGGAATTAGTCTTCCAGCCATTAAAATAATGAATATTGTTTACTTTTTCTAAAGAACCTTGATAAGATAATTCATCAAATTGTTTTAGAATTGCTGCCTCAATATTGTTAGACAGATTTTTAGACAAATCAGCATAGATTTTTCTAATATTTGCTGGAGTAAAATCATATGCCCGCATTTTATTTAATTGTGTCATGTATTGTTGTTTCACTTCTTGTGTAAAAAGTTTTGATAATTCGTTGCTTTGGAACAATAAACTCCAATATTTATATCTTAATTGTCGAATGAAGGAATTCTTGAGCGAATAATGCTTCTTTTTTTCATCTTCAGTCTCTGAGCTACTAATCGACATTTTAATTAAAGGAGTTTTTGTGCCGCCAAAAGTATAATCAGGAATAATTGCCGCCATTTTTTCATAAGTATCAATCAAAGTTAAACCTAAACGACTTTCATCATTATATTGTTTTAAAATATTTGAAATTGTATTATTAGTAGCTAATTGATATTTATTATATTCTTCATAAGTTGAATTGAATTCTTCTCCAGCAATTAAATTATTAAAAATATCCATATTATATATCACTTTAGGAATATTCAAATAGACAATGGCGATTTTAACATCTGTTTTTCTTTCAGCATTAGAAAAAGCAGAAATTAAATATTCCACTTCTCCATCATAATCTTCAATTTTTGCTAAAAGTTCTTTTCTTGTATTAGAATAAGGATTTTTTAAGGTTTCAGCATTTAAAATGCAAACAATTTGTCCGCCATTCTTTTGAATTTCAATAGCTTTGAGTAAATGTTTGTCTCCATCTTTAAATGGTGGATTCATTAGAATCAAATCATAAGACATATAAGTTGAAAAATTTAAAAAATCATCTCCAACAATAGGATAATCTTTTTCTTTTAAAATAGCTTGTAAATTTGGGTCAGTTTCAATAACTTCAATAGCTCTTGAATATTTTGTATCTAATGCTAGCAATAAATCGCCTTTTCCAGCGGATGGTTCTAATACAGAATGAATTTCTCTTTGATTAATTTTTCTTCCAATATGTTCAGCCAGTTCTTTAGGAGTTGGATAAAATTGAGTTTCTTCTTGTGTATACAATAGGCATACCTCCTCTTTTGTTTCTATAATTATTATAACATACGCCGACTAAAAAATCTAATAAAAAAGAGGACAGACTTTAATCCATCCTCTAAAAATCTTACTGCCATTGAAATTGTGGCAAAGATAAAATCTCAACCATAGCACTATAAGAACTTTTATTAATTAATGTATCTAAATGATTAAAAGTTGCGGCAGAACATCCAGAAATGAAACTAATATTTGGGTCATTTTTATCTGATAGTTGAGTATCATTT
This sequence comes from uncultured Clostridia bacterium, assembly GCA_937895935.1. Lineage (GTDB taxonomy): Bacteria > Bacillota > Clostridia > Christensenellales > UBA1242 > HGM11367. Next base: position 90,753 of record CALBKX010000015.1, on the reverse strand, counting down.
CTTGATTGTGCGTTCCATAAAATTAGCTTTGGTAATTCAACACCAATCTCATCAAATTTCCTTCTCCATTTATCGACAATACCGAAGCTATCTTCTCTGTATGAATCAATTTCCATATCGCTAATAACAACTAAAGCTGCTGGAGCGTCATTTGTATCTTTTGCTATATTGTAAATTAAATGAAAAGCTTTATCTAAATCAGTATTAAAACCTACATAAGATGGATTTGATGTTTTTGTGATACTGTCTCGTAAAGTATGACAATCATCTAGACTAACCAATCTAGGCTTTTTAGAAAAAGTCATAAATTGATTATGGTAAGCCCCTTTATTTCTTTGAGCAAAATAAATCCCTAATCCTATAGAAACATAGATTGCCCCATCCACTACCATTGAACCTGAGATGTCAATCATAACCAAAACATCTTTTTCACCATTTACATAGTTGGGTAAAGCTTTCCATTGTTCTTCTATAATATCATCAGTATGAGTTATGTCATATTTCTTAATCAAATCATGTGGAAATAATACAGAAGAATTAATCTTTGTTTCTCCACTTTTTAGACTATCAATATACTCTTGGAATCGTTCAGGTTGCTTATCTCTAAAAGCATTTTTATATTTGCTCATAGAATAAGAAGGGACTTTAGAAAAATCAATCTTTTCCCATTGATTTAGACTCATATAGCGTTCTGTAATATTTAAATATTCTCTTAAAATAGAAAGTAGCTTTCTATAATCCTTTTCATTAATTCCTAAAAAATTATATGTTTTTCTGGCAATATCTCTGGATTCTTTACTTGAAGTATTGGCGCTTTTAAGCCATTTAGCTAATAAACTAACGGGTTCTTTCTTTTCATAACTAATAATATCTTTTGTTAATTGCTCTTTGATAAAGGAAAACATTTCTTTTTCGACTGGTGTTCCAATGAAAATGAATAAATCATCGTATCTTCCAGCATTAACAATGGTTTGAAAATTTCTAATAATCTTGTTCGGGTCTAATGCCGCCAAAGTTTTTAATAAAATTCTGCCAGTTCTACGTTCGCCACATCCGGTATTACGAATATCTCTTACATAGAGAACAAAAGAGTCTGCTAATTCTTTGTCTTCGTCTCTTGCGGCAAGATACATATTCTTAATTTCTTCTTCGCTACGAGTTCTTAGGCTGCCGCCCCAAGCAAATAAGTCCAGTAAAGGAGAACCACTGGTAGAATAAGCTACGCCGCCGTTTTCAGTTTGTTTTAAGTTTGTTAAAGATTTAATTTTATCAGAAAAATTCATACAAAACCCCCACATGACACTAAAAAAATTTTTTGCGGTAAATGTCATTTATTTTTATGCCTTACAGCAAATGCTAACCTGATATACTTTAAAATTAAAACAAGAATTCTTTACAGAAAGCACACAATCTCCATTTTGCTTTTCGTTCATTTCAAAACTGTTTAAATAATCTTCAATATCTTTATCAGCAGTATTATCAGTAAGCATTCTAGCAGTCATGTAGCCAATCTTAGAGAAAATATAATCATAAGCAATTTGCTTGGTATCGAAGAAACGACCACTATTATCTTTCAAATTAATTACAATATAATTCATTAGGCAACTTCTCCTTCCATCTTCTTTAGAATTCTCTTCCACTTATTAATTAGCCTAAAATTTTCTACTGGCTTCTTGCTTAACTTTTCAATTCTTAACTTAACATCATTAATCGCTCTCATAATTAGCAGTCCTCCTCATAAATAATTGGAATATTATACTTCTTAGCAACCTCAACTTCAATTAAACAACCACGAGCATTTTCGTATCCATCACAGACAAAAACTAAATCAGCATCCGCCATCAATTGAATTGCCCGACCAAGACACCAAACACTTGGATTATCAGACTTTGGGGTGTTTGAAAGATAGCTATCAATAATTCCCACTTCATCTGTTCCATAAACTTCTTTGATAACATAAAGAATTTTTTCAATTGCTTCATGTTTTCTTTGTTTAATCTGTTCCTCTGTTAAACCCCTCATTGGCTGAGAGATAAAAACCATTCTCTTACAAGGTTTAAGTGGATTGGTATTCACTTTTGCTTTACCGTTTTCAAAACTAATCATGATATTTTTCTCCTTTTTAGATAAAAAAATAGTCAATAGAAAAAACTATTGACTTTTTGGTGAGATATGAGGGATTTGAACCCTCGACCTTTATATTAAAAGTATAACGCTTCTACCAACTGAGCTAATATCTCATTATATTAAAATTTCATAAATAACATCATCATGATATACTCCTTTCTCATCTTTGAAAACATCCTTAAGAACAAGCTTTCTGCCCTGAAACCTTTCACAAAAATTATCATAATGTTTTTCAACTGGATTGTCGCTAATCATATGGTATTCAATTCTATGAGCATTATATTCAGAAATTAGTTTTTTGATTTGTTTATAGACATCTAATCCAATTCTTTTATTATTTAAATCAAAAGACATTAATCCAAAGTCCTTCACGCACAGACTATAAACATCAAAAGTGTAAGTAAAATATCCGATTAATTTTCCTCTTTCAGTAATAGCATATTGATTACTTCTTTCTTTTTCTATTTCTGGAATGTATCCAAAATAACTGCCGCAATAAAATAATATTTCTTTCGTTCCTTGCAGTTTAATAAAACTCTTTTCAATTTCATCCTTATAAAGATAAGCTGACTCCAACATTTTATTTCCTTTCTAATTTATCCTCATCTATGTAAAATGGGTCGAACAATTTTTTCTTTTGTTTTTTCTTTTCTGGAGATAAATATACTTGTATTGTTTCACAAATATATTTAACGATTAATACCGCCGCCGCAATTTTTACTAAAAAGTATAAAAATTCAAGCATTTTATTTCTCCTTGACAAGACTCATTTTTTTTTATAGGGTCGCAGCACCTATCATAGATACTTTTAACCAATTCATCAAACCTGTTATAAGTATTTGCTGGGTGAGTCTTTAAAACAAGACATTTAAAAATACAAAAGGAGCGTCATGAAAAAAAAAGAAACACTATAAATAATAACAATTGCTGTAAATGTCTTTATTTATACTAGACGCATTAAAATAATTCCTATAATTTATAATAAAAATTTGCTGAATGCGTCTATTTAAAATGTAATCTTTTATAGTGCCGACCTACAATAAAGTGGGTAAATTATCATAAGCCGGCGTTTATACTTAAAGGGAGGGATTAATCATTTCCCTTACCTTCACCAGAAACAATTTTTTGCCAACATTCTGGACAAAGGGTTGCTCTTTCTTCAGTTGAATCAAATACCTTACCACATTCTTCACAAATGCATTCATAAGTTTCCATATCTTTTCACCTCTCTATATTTATTATAACATAAATTTTCTTGTTTTTCAACTTTCGTCTAAGTCAAAAATGTAAGCTCTCTTGCCATCTCTAAGAACATAGAAAACACCAAATTGAAACTTATCTGGTTCTTTATCCACAATTTCATAAGTTCGATTGCCAATAGAGCCTAAAATTTCTTTCTTGCTCCAGTTTAAATATTGCTTATCTTTAATGTTCATGGATTCTTCGTTCTTTTCAAAAGTTGTAATTTTAACAATTACTTTCTTTTTTAAAATCTCGCTTAACATATTTTCGTCCATTTAATTATCACCTTTACTGTAATTATTATACCATCTTTCTCTTTAAGAATCAATTTTTTAATTCCACAAAACTGGAGCATATTCTGCCAATTTAATGTAGGGATTTATAACACTACCAGAGTAGGAATCTTCATCAAAAATATAGTTATAAAATTCATTACACATATTATTTAATTCTCGCCGCCAATCCTCTAATGAATTAAAACCGCCGGGATAAGTGGTTGTTGCGTCTCTAAAATACAACAGTCTAGGTAAAATTTCAAGAGCAATGGAACGGTCAAGATTGTAAACTTCGCAAGGAAAGAAACCATTCTTACAATTAAAGTCTAAACCATATGCGGTTTCCAAATAGTAAGATGATTTTCTTTTATACTCTTTAATTTCTTTTACAACTTTGTCAAATTCAAGCATTCTCTAAATCCTTTCTAATTTCCTCAATAATTTCATCACTTGGCTTCACTGAACATATCAAGGCATATAATTTATTTCCAATTTTAACGGCTACTGGTGAAAAATCTCTTGTAGCATAAAATTTAGGATTATAAGGCAAAAGTGGGTCTACAAAATCTTTATTTAAAAGAGTAAAAACACCATTCCCTTTACCTTGTAAAATATAAAGAGTTTCTAATCGTTTTTCTGCGGCGGTAGGATTTTCACAAAAATCAAAATTTGAAAGTTTTATTAATTCTAATTCTTCCTCGTCCAAGTTCTGTTCTTCATACTCCTTAAAAATCCTTTCTACTTGTCTCATTTGTCCTTCATCAAAATCACTAACCGTTTTCATTTTTTCTGTTAAAGTTTTTTCTTTTACTTTTGCGACAATAATTCCATCAGTAAATATATAATGCGAATCATCATATTGAATTGCTCCGGTCTTTATCTTATTGTATTTTGCTTTTTTCAACCGAACTAGTTTGGTAAAAACTTTTTCATTTAAAACTTTTCCCATAAGTAAAACCTCACTTTTTAATTTCTTTAATTACATTATATCATCTTTTTCCTTAAGAATCAAACCTTTTAAGGACTTCTGTTTAAGTTCTTTTCTCCTTTCTTTTTAGCCCCTTTTCTATAAATAATTATATCTCATTTTAAGCACAAAGTCAAAAAAATAAGAGAACAGGCTTTATTTACCTGTCCTCTTTTTCTTTACTGCTTAACAGTTGTTTCAGTGCCCGTAGTAGAGACGTCTTCAACTTCTAATTCGCCACTAAGTTCTGTTAGCTTTTCTTTAATTGCTTCAAGCTCTTCCTCTAAAATTTCAAGCACCTTTTTACCATAATCCGTTTCTTCTCCTTCGGTATTCGTATAAGTTCCAAAATTATAAGAAGCACCGCAGCCAATAGAAATTTGAATAGACTTCTTCTTATTCTTCAAGTTATCAATCATCTTTCTAATGATAGAAGACTTCTTTGCTAATTTAGCAATTTGAGCTTCAATAGAACTACCATTTGGATTTACTGGAGGACAATCATATGGATATGGTGGATAAGGCGGTGGTGGTGGACAGCCCGGAATCCAATAACCATTAGGTGGGCAACATGTTTTATCAGAATTATCAGTGTTAGTAGTATTGTTATTGCAATTACAATTTGACATAGAATCACCTCCATCTGGGATTTTATAAATATCAGAATTTTTTACAAGGTCGATAGTTGGCAAACAAATCACCTCCTGATAAAAAGAAAAACTGTAGAGATATAATCCCTACAGTAGAAAAGTAGTTATAAAACTTTAATCTCCAATAAAACTTTCACAGTTTTTATCCGCCTCATGTAGCTTCCAAAGTAAATCTACTAAGGCATCATTCCCCTTATGTTTTTCTTTAAAGCGAATAAGTCTTTGAGAATCAGTCCAATCTTTTGGATAATTGTAAAAATCCATATGATGATTAATTAACCAAGCACGTTCCCATTTATATCTATGAAATGCTTCAATATCCTTATAATCTAAAATGTTATCTGGAGAAGGAATAACAAAAGAAATTACTGCTCCAATATTTGCGTGATTATAGTAATGAGCAATTTCTGTTCGATTACCCCTTTTATCTAAAAAGGTTTTTGTTAAAGGCTTTCCAATATCATGAAGATATGCAGCATCCAATAGTAAAAACTTGTTATAAAGCGACATAAATTTTGAATTTGTGAAAGAATTTAAAACAAAATCTTGTGTCAAAAGAGCATGGGTTCTTACATCAACTCTATGATGTGGATTGTCATGAGGAATATCATAGAAATGATAAACATTACGCATATCTGATAAAAGCAAATAGAATTCAAACTTATCGACTTCATCAAAATCAGGAACGCAAAAAGTTTTAAAGTTATGGTTCGTCTTTAGTTGCTCTAAGGTATAAAAATTTTCAGAAGTATAAAAAACTAATTCAGTTTCATAATCATACAAAAGTCTTTTTGAGTTATCTTTTAAATAACTAAGAATTGGATTGCGGCTTTTCTTATTATAAAATTGTCCCTCAACTACAATTCTTTGATTGTCTTTCTTGTTTAAATCTTCAATCAAGTTTTCCATACTTGTTAGATAATCTGAAGTCTTATCTTTGGTATAATTAGTCTGTAAAACAATCGTATTCATTAATCTTCTCCTTTACCTTTCTTCTATATTTCTTGTGAATGCTTCTCTTTGCCAAACGCTTACTCTTACTTCTTTTAGAATCTTCTTGCTGCCGTCCATCATAAGAATCTCTAAATTTTTCCTTCATTACCAATCCTTCCCCCAGTTTACTCTAATCCCAGTATAATAATCTCCTGTATCGCTCAATGGAGTTAAAATTAGGCTTGTAGTTAAAGCATAATAGTTCATAAGCTTATTGAATAGGATTTCATCACTCCATACATCTACAGCTGTCTTAAAATAAACATGGTCTTTAAAATAAATATCTGTATAATAATAACCACGGTCAGCGGCAGCAAGACACCTTTCATCAATAATTGAAATTAACAAATCAAATTGCTGCTTTGTAATATTGTTAGCCTTTTCTCTAAGATTATCTCTATTCATATTAAACACTCCTTACTCATGAACATTGGCGGCATCATCAGCACAAATTACAATAAAATATTCCATAAGACTATAAATATCTTCATCGCATTGAATCCATGTATCATCTTTCCATTCAGTTGCTGCCAATAGCACGCCCAAATAAGATTTGCCATCAACGACATAATTTCTAGAACGATTCATAAGTCTTACATCTGACTTAACTGTATTAGCTAAATCAACAAACTTCTTAACATCTTGTGTTCCCAAAAGCATAACTCTATTAAACATACGCAAATCTCCTTTTAATGAAAAAATAATGTTAAAATTGCTTCACTTGCGATGTAAATCAAAACGCCAAGTAAGATAAATCCCCACATTGTGCTGTCTCCTTTCTAAAAGAAATTATATAAGTGCTAAGCAAAGGCTTTGTTAAATAAGAAATTAAACTCTCAACTTCTTGCTTAGTTCTTAACCTTACCTTAACAGTATAACCTAATCTGCTTCTTTTTACAACATAATTATTCTTCATTCTTTTTTTTATCCTCCTCTGTTCTTTTCTTTCTAAATTCTCTATATCTTCTGGTATATTCATATGAATCCTTAAAAATGTATTCAGCTGCTTTTTTTAGCTTAGGTTCAAACTTCTCCATGATTAAAAGCTCTTCCTCAAAGTCCTTACCAAATGGACAGCCGCCACAGCCAGTCCTATCCATTCCATAAACAGTATAACATCGATTGTGTTTAATTTCAAAGAATTCATCATAATCAATTTTATCTTGCTTTTTAAACCAGAATAACGGTCTGTATTCATCTGGTTTACCTTTGTCATGGCGGCTAAAGCAGCTTTTATGAGCATCTGCTCTTTGCCCCTTTTCTGCTTTGCGAACACCTGTCATAGTTAAATCGATATTATATTTCTTATGATAATTCTTTGCTGCTTCTTTTTTAGAATATTGGCAGCACTTATCTGAAATTTTAAAAGTTGGAGGATTTAATACCATATATTCTTTCAGATAAGGATAATAGCCGATTCCAAATTTAGACTGAGAGCCATCTTTTCTGCCGGGCTGATAATTACACCACCATTTTAAAGCAGACTTACAATGTGGATATTCTTTGTAAAGTTCCTCAAAAGGTCTGTCTTCCCATTTAAAATCATGACGTTGTAAACGACTAATGTAATCACTAATGAATTTAGACAGAAATGGCTGTCCATATTCTTTACAACAAACTGGAATCGGCTTATAAGGTTTTTCAACTTCAATTTTAATATTATATTTTTTTTCAAGTTCTTTTAAATGGTCTTTTGACGCTTGAAATTCAAGTCCAGTATCAAAAAACACATAATGAATATTAGTATTTGGCGGCAAATTTCTATATACCATATCAAGCATAATATCAGAATCCGCACCGCCAGATGTAGTAAGCATGATGTTTTTATAATCTTTTAGTTTTTCTTCTGTTGTTAAAAAAGCTTTAACTATTTCCTTATTTTTAGGACAATTCATTTAATTCAATCAGCACCTCTTTGAAACGCTTATAAGCATAAGCAAGTTCTTCTTCAAGCATATGTGGTGAAAAAGAAATTCTTAAAGCATTTTTTGCTATTTGTTCATTATATCCCAGTTCTTTAATCGTTTTAGAACCTTGTCTATTTCCTCTAGAACAAGCAGAACCAGCAGAAAGATAGATTCCATTCTTTGACATAAACTTTTGGACAAATTCTCCATCAAAATTTTTGAAATAAAAACTTAAAATATATGGCGAGTAATTATAGCAATCCTTATAAGTAATAATTTCTCCAGAGTATTGTTTAATTAAGTCTGCAAAAGCTTTTTTATATCCTCTTACTCCATTGCTAACGTCATAATGCTTTTTAAGCTTATAATTCAAAATCGCATAGTCCAATTCTCTTAAGGTAGGATAATTTAAAGTTCCTGAGCGTAAATCTTGCTGTTCGCCGCCATACAATAGACAAGGAACTACTCGACAAAGATTTTGTCCATTGACTAAAATTCCGCTACCAATAGACGCTCCAATTTTGTGTCCAGAATAAGTTATCATATATAAATTATTTTCTCTATCATAATTAGGATTTAGATTTACCTGTAGCCAAGATTGTGAAGCATCTGTATGAAACAATACACCTAATTCTCTACAAATCTTGTAAATCTTTTCAACAGGAAAACGAATGCCAGTTTCATTGTTAACTGTCATAACCGAAAGAAAGCCAATATTACAGTCTTTTAACTTATTTTTTAATCTTTCTTCCCAACCTTTTCCAAAAAAATATCGCAATCCAAGTTCATACGTCCATAAAAAAACATCTTTTGAATGTCCTTCAATGGCTTTACTTACTGATGGATGTTCAATGCTACTATAAGCAATACCATTTGTATATGGTTTTTCTAAACAATATTCAATTCCAATTCTTGCCGCCAAATTATTAGATTCAGTTGCTCCAGAAGTAATAGTAATGTCATTAGCAAACAAATTCTTTTTAAGATATTCTATCGTTTGGTCATAATTTCTTTTAAGAATTAATCCAGATTCGTGTGTAGAAGAAGGGTTGCCTATGTCTTTATAACACATTTTTAAAAATTTTCCTGTAAAACATGGATGAGTTGCGGCATAATCAAGATAAATCTGTTCCATTTTTTCCCCCTGTAATCAAATTGCTATAAGGTAATTGTTCAATCCATTTACAAAATAATCTCCATTCTGGAAGAGTATGGTTCTTTCTCTGAGCATAAATAGTCTTTAATTGTAAATAATTTGTGGTAATTCTCGCTGTTAAAATAAAACCACAAGGATTAGAATAGAGTAATTTTAATCTGTTTTCAGTTGTTTTATTATTATTATAATTATTTAACAATCCTCGCATAATAGCAATCATTCTCTCGTCTACGTATTCGCAATAGGACTTATAGAGGTCAAATTTCGGTAAACAATGCATTGTCGATTGACTTGAGATAATATCAAAAAAATGATAGCGTTCTGCTTCAACCCAAGCCTTATTTGTAAAGCTTAAATCAAATTGAACGACAATGCCTTTTAAAAAACAATCGTGTCCAGAGCCGGCAGGAGCATTAGCTAACTTAACTTGTCTATCTCGAAAATTCTTATCACATTCATTAACATCCGTTGACATTGGGAACTTAGAAGCTCTAAAAGATTCTTCAATTCCATAAATTTTTTCATTATTAACAATATCTCTAATTTCCATTTTACCCCTCCATTTTTTCAAAGTCAATCATATTTTGTAGAATAGTAGGACACATATCTAGTGAAATGGGCGAATAATCCCACAAACCGCAATACAAATTTAAAGTATGTGTATCAGCATCATAAATTTTTGATTCTTTTGAAAAAACAATATAATAATTATCTCCAATTTTATCTTTTTCTGGAGTATAGTTAAAAATTATTTTACTATCGGTATCTTCAATAGCAAGATAAAAAGGAATTCTAAACACAGAATGAATACCGTTTCTTAATAGTTTATCCTTTTCTGCTTCACCGTTATTCTGCTGTAAAATACAAATTTTACCATTTAACTGCTCAATGGTATTTCTTAAATCAGTTTCGTTTGAATAAACAAAATCTCCCACATATAATACGGTATCATTTTCTTTTACAATATTATTCCACTTATTAATTAAAAAATCAATATCTTTGTTTATTGTATCGGTGAATTGTCCACCTGTAATATACATCATTCATAATCCACCTCCTCATAAATACCAAAGAAAAAGAACATGTTATCACAATATAGGACTCCGGCAACTCCAAACAATTCTTTTTCAAAAAAGCGAATTTTTAAATCTTTTTCTTTGTCGTCTCTGTAATATTCTTCAATACCATCTATAATTGCTTCTTCATTTTCTTTATCCCACACACTAATGGTAGATAATAGTTCTACAGCATCTTGAAAAATAACGAATTGCCCCGCCATTTCAATAATTTGTTCATGCTGAATAAGCGGCACTTGGGCGGAAACGTAGATTTTTTCTGATTCTTTTAGCTTTAAGATTTCTTTTGCTCTTCTTACCAAAAAAGACAATTTAATATCATCCACGGGTAAGCTCATTACTTTACATAAAGCTTTACTATATTTTTTTAGCAACTTATCAAAGTCTTTTGAAATAGTAATTTCTAAAATATTATTTCCTTCGACCTTTAACTTATGAGTTTTATCAGATTTAAAAATAGTAATAGATTCCATTTTTTCTCCTTTTAGAAACTAATAATTTTGTTTTTCTTCCTACTAATTATATCTTCCATTTGATGATTAGTCAATTTATTACTAATTTTATATTTTGGACACCAGTATAAAGATTGCTCTGCTCTTGTAGCCATTACATAGGATACTCTTCTTTCTTCTGGTGAAGTTAATACGCCGCCAACAGCAATTACATGAGGAAAAGACAACCCTTTGCTAGAATGCCCAGAAAGCAGCTTAACAGAATTGTCTGCCATTCTTTCATTCAGCTCTTCTAAAGTTAAATCTCCCTTTTTAAAAGAAACAAAAGGAATTTTCTTTTTTTCTAATTTTTCAGCAATATCAGCAATTTGTTTATTCCAACGGCAGAGTATTGCCCAATCTCCCCAATTGCCATAATTCTCCATTTCTTCCAAAGCATCAAAAAAAGAACATTCACTTACATAACCTTTCTTTTTAATTGGCTCACCATGTGGAGAATTGTATTCATCACCTTTTAATAGCTTTTCGGCAAAATTGATGATTGGTCTGCCGCTACGATAATTGTTCTTTAGGTAATATTTCTTACAATAAGGGTCAAAATATAAATCATTAATATATTTGGCGGAACAATTTCGCCAACTATAAATAACTTGGCGGTCATCTCCAACAACAAAAAAGTTCTCTGCTGGAATTTTTTCTACTAAACTATATTGTAAATCAGAGGTATCTTGAAATTCATCAATTAATAAATGCCCTACTTTAGGATAGTTTTCTTGTGGAATAGATATTGCTTTCTTTAAAATCATTTCAAATTGTTCTTCTGTAATTTCTTCATAATTAGAAATTTTATTTAATCGACAAATATAGTTCGCATAGCTATGAATTGTCCCAACAAACATGCCATTGCTTTTTGTTCCTAATCTTTGCCGCATTTCATCTGCCGCCATTCTAGTAAAAGTAATTGCTACAATAGAAGAGGGTTCTACTCCAATATCTAATAAATGTCCTATTCTATTGATTAATACAGTAGTTTTACTAGCACCTGCAGCACTTAGAACAAGAATTTTCTTTTCTTTTGCGTTAATTGGTAATAATTGTTCTTCTGTTAGTTTCATTTTACTCCCTCGTTTTTTTCTCATAAAATTAGTCAATGTCGTTCATTCCATCTCTTGCTTACAAACTCTTCTGCTTCATCACGTTCATAGCCAAAGCCACATTCCCATGAACTTTCAAGTTTAGGGTCGCATGCTCCGCAATTATAGCATTTAATGTAATACACATCACATTTTGCGAATTTGTCTCTTTGTAAAAACATACTTAAATTCCCACAAAAAGAACATGGTTTCAACTCCATTTTTATTCCTCCTTTCCATTTTCTATAAATCAATTATAGCATAAAAAAAGAGAGCAGTCAATTAGGCTGCTCTTTGTTGTTTTTAACTATTGTTCAAATTCTAATGTCCATCTTTTCCTTTTAGTAATATAATCAAATAACGAAATAGCATTTTCGGTTGACTTATCTACAATTTCTATTGGTTTCTTTTTATCTTGTGAATCTAAAATTTTACAATATGTGTTATTTAAATAATTTTTAATTCTATCGTTATCATTAAAAAAAATTGTTCTACTAAAACTTTTATAGGATTCTGGAATAGAGTGCAATTCTTTAGACACTTTTAAGATAGAATCTTCAGAAAGTTTACTACTCCAATGTAAATCTAAACTAAACTTTATATTTTTTATATCTAAATTAATTAAACTATTACATCCAGTAAAACAATTGTAATAAACTTCAATCGTGTGGTCTGGGTATGTGTAGCTGCCGCCAAAATCTAATCCCTCAATTGTTTCCAAAGAAGAACAATAACGAAACATACCGTCAAAAGACTCATAACCGAGATAATGTTCATCAGTAGATATTTCATTTCGGAAATTAATTTCTTTTAAAGATTCACAATTCCGAAACATATTTTTAAAATCCATGCCCTTAGAAAAACTAGATAAATTAATATTTTTTAATTTTTTACAGTCTTCAAAAGTTCTATTAAAATTTATAACATTATCAGTTTTTAAATTCAAATTATCAATTTCCAAGCATCCATCAAACATTTGACTAAAATATTTCGCCGAAGAAGTATCAATATTAACTGTTTTTAGTTTTTCACAACCTAGAAAAGCCCCATTAAAATTAACACATTTCTCTGAATTGATGTCATGTATTGTCTCCAATGCTTTTAAGCAATAAAAAGCTCTAGTCATATTTTCGGCGGAAGAATAATCAATTTTTGGAGTAAAAATCCTTAATTTAAGACTATTATTACACATAAAACGTCTAAAATCTTTGACTTTACTGGTATCCATTATTAAGCTATTTTCATCTACAATTTCTGGAAAGGCGAGACAAGAATCTCTAAACTTTAAATAGTAATCTGGATAATATGGGTAAGTAGGAGAATTATATAACTCAGGAGCAAAGAAATCGCAACAAGATTCTATATTAGAAAATCGTATTCCTTTCATAATATCATTTCCATACATTCCACCCGATACACTTGTAATTTCCCCTTTCTTATTATATTTTTTATTATCTTTTTTTTCGATAAAATTATATTTATTTTTCTCTTTTTTTATAATAGTATAAAATTTACTCATTGAGAATTCACCTCATTAAACAATAAAGGAATTCCTTTTTCAGTAATGATATAATCCTTCAAAGTCATTGCCAAGTCAGTAGAACCACTAACCTCTTCCATTGGTAAATAGTCGTCCTCTCTGTTTAAAATTTTACAATATGTATTTACAAAATGATTTTCTTTATTATTATTAAAAACTAAAACATAAGAACTATTATCGACAGTGTGTTTAGAGATATTATTAATAATATTGTTTATAGATTCATTTGATAGTTCTAAACAATCACTAAAATCTAATTTTATAATCTCTTTCCCAAAAGTATCTCCTTTTAAGTTTTTAATTCTTACCTCTTTTAATTTATAGCATTTTTTAAAAGTTTCTGTAAAATTCATAGTTTTAGACCAGCTAATAGAAAAATTTAATTCCGGTAAATTTTCAATTTTTTCACATCCGTAAAAACTTTTTGTAAAATTATATACTTTAGAACTTCTTATTTCTTTTATATATTCTATGTTAGTAGCATTATATAATAAACTTGTAAAATCTGCTTCTTCATCATAATAATTAATAATACTATCAATTTTCTTTAATCTCATTGGACAATCATACACATCTTTTCTAAAAGGAATATGTGAACCAACAATATTAATATTATTAATTTCAATGGGGTTAAACCACCCACCAATAATTTCTCCCTGAGCAATAGAACTGATAGAATCACCAACAAATTGAGCAACTCCATCAACAACTTCTTTTAACTTATATTCATCATTTACTTTTTCCATAGTATAATTAGCTTCTTTCATACGCATCACTTTGTAATTTTCCAATTTTTCTTTAGAGCATAATTTAATAAAGTCATTGCTCCACGGTCTGTTTCTTTACACATTTCAAATTTTTTCTTTGGGTCTGTTTTATCAATAATGCGGCAATAGTGTGTGGAAAGGTAATCATAATTAATGGAATTCAACTGTAAACTTAAGATTTTATCAGTTGCCATTAACTCATATAACATATTTAAAAGACTATCTTCTGACAATAAAATTTCATAAATTTCAGTTTTTTCAAACCCTTTTTTTAAATTTTTAAAAGTGTAATTAACAGGTTCATTTGTAGGATAATGGCCACGAGGTAATAAATTCAAAGCATTGCTTTCTGTAAATTCATTCATATCATATACTGAATAATCTTTTAAAACAAAAGCATAATCAAATAAATGTGTATAAGAATAATTTTTCAAAAAATGACAATTTTTTAATTTTTTTATACTTGGCATAACTTTGTCCATTCCAATTACACAATTTTCAATTTCGTTTGCTAGGAAAGCGGTATTATTCATCTTACCATAATAATTAACAATTTTTCCTCTTAATTTATTAGATTTTTCAACATTATTGTTTATAGGTTTATTTATTTCCGCTTGGTTTAAAACATCTCCGTTAGGCATAAAATCACCTCTTATTTCTTTTCTATAAATTCAACTGATAATCCCGGATGATATGTAGTTAACCATTCTTTTAAAGTCATGCCACCTGATATTGGTGTTTCAGAACAACCATGAATAGTATGAGCAATTTTATTATTGTTAGTTTGCGTAAAAAAGCCATAGACATATATAGTATCTACTGTTTTTTCAGGAAAGACATTAGAATTTAAAATAATTTTTGATTTTGTTCTATTATTACTTTCATATAAATTAGATAATAAATTTATCAATGTATACCGAGTTAAATTAGGAAAACAAGAGTAATCAATTGTAAAATCTCCATCATAATCAGGTGAAATTAATAGATTATAACATTCGCCTGTAATTTGTGGCTGCAAATTGTCACACTCAATTAATCCAGAACCTTGGTTTAACAAAACAGTATTGTTAAAAATTAATTTTAATTCGCCTGAAGGACAATCCGTTTTAAATGCTCCACAACTAACAGACCTAACACGGTCAAAATTTAAATAATTTATATGCGTAGGAATTTGAATATAAGCATTTAGTGTGGGAAGCATAATGATTTCATCAAAATATTGAAATTTAATTCTTTTTAAATTTTCATTATCAAAATTGGTAATATTATAAGCTAATAATTTATATCCCACGCCGCCTAGATACAAATCAGTCAATCCCTCACAATTATAAAACATTCTTTCCGCATTAATTGTTTGATTCTTACGATTGGTAAAAATAAAAGGCGAAACATTTTCATCAGATATATCTCCTATAGTTGAACCAGAATAATTTGAATTTTCAAAAACACTAGAATAATCTGAAGCACTCCTTGGTAATAATCTAAAAATAAGTGGATAATTCTGAATATTATAACGACTTGAATATAATTTTTTGCAATTTTTAAAAGTACCTTGACAAGTAGTTATATTCTCATATAATTTACCCCAGATTGTTCCAGAGGAACTTGAAACACTATCGTCGTCATAAAGACCAAAATCTGAATCAGCAAACATATAACTAACATTCCCATTGAAAGATTCACATGATTCAATTGGACTTTTTGCTTCACTCACTTCTAACACTATAGGAAGGCAACCTGAAGTGCTACTTTTTACATTATAAAAGCTATAGCTTAAATCTGTATTTGAAAAAGCATTGATTTTAAAAATCATCTTCCAAGGCGGGGAAAAACGAGGGTCTATTGTTGTATTAGCAAAAGCATACCTTTTATCAGCATAATCTTTCCAGTCTCTACCATCATAAGCATACCGACTACCTTTGAAATAACAATGCTCAAAAGCAGCTGACAGAATAGTCGTTCCACTTCCGTCAGCCAAGTGATAAAAATTTCCATAAAGATTTTCATTATAAGAAAAAGGAAAATCATTTATTCTTTTTACGCTTTGAAAAGAACCATTAGCAATCTTATATTTCTGTCCATTACTTTCATCGAATAAAAATGGCACGTGTTCCTTATCAATAGTAAGTTGATTACATCGAGCAAAAGAAATAAAAGGAGTGGAAAAATCACCTTTTAATGAACAATTTTTAAATTCTTTAACTGGACACTCAACAAAATCAAAATATTGAACACCTGTATTCTTTCCATCATAAGTAAAATCAATATCCTCAAAAACTAATCCACCATCGTCATCTTGAGCAATCTTCCCTAACAGGTTTTCCTCTACAACATCTACTGTTGGCGGATTCTTTCCTATAAAATAATTACCAATACTATCACCCTTCGGCATTAACATCCCCTCCCGGATTAGCAACTATACTATTAATCTCGCTACTTGTATTATCTGCTTCATATTCTCTAATTACTGAAAAACGAACGAAAGCTTTATCAGAATTATAATTTGAAATAGTATCTTTAAAAAACTCTAGCAAAACAGCAAAAGTGTTAATTGTTTTTGAATTTACCAACTCTCCAATAGTAAAATCTTTCCAATATTTATGACCTACATTTAATTCTTTTTGATTGCCATCATAAATATAAACACTATCATATGGTGAACTCTGCAAGAAGCTAAACTCTTTTACTGACTCTTCCCATGAATTGTTTCCGTTTGTATCAAACCAAAAATTTGGAGAACATATGTCTTTTGTTAAATAACCTTTTACAGCAGAACCAAATAAATTAGAAACTCCGGAATTCCTTAACCAATTTAATGTTTCGTCTGGGTCTTTATTGGTATTTAAATAACATACATTATCCAATGAAAAATCTAATTTTTCTTTCGCCGCATCAGCATCGCCCAAAACACTAAAGTCTTGTTTTTCTAATTCTGTTTTAAACGAAACACCATTTGGACTTTCTGGAATACTATTTGTTTCTAATTCTTTTCCCCAAGTGATTCCATCTGGAATACCAATTAAACCATCAACAACAGCATTCTTGTAAGCATTTCCTTTTCTAGCAACATAACGAATTTTATCGCTTTTACCCCTATTTAAAATGCTTGGTCTAATAAATTCATCCGCTGGTTCAACCACATATAGTGGCTGCGGCTCAGGAGAATTGAATTCATAAACAGTGCTAATTCTTTCATTATTAAACTTTTCTGGCTCTTTCTCATAAGGATTAAAAGTTTTTAGAATGAACGCTGTATCATAAAAAGAAAATCTATCCCCATCCATTGAACGTAAATTATATCCAATAATTTTTGGTGTAGCTAAGAATGTTTGTAGATAACTACCAGATTCGCAATATAGCCAATAACCTGTAAACTTTTCAATAGGTTGTAAATATTGTGATTTGATGTTCTTATTACCAGTTTCAAATCCTCTTAAATAACCATAAGTTTCCGCTCTCTCTGTAGTTTTTGTGGTTGTGAAAGATGGTAAATAATCTATTGGAGTAGCAGGAGAATAAACATTGTTATCATAAGTTAATAATAATTCTTCATGTTTTGCTCCACCTTGGTCTTTCGGTAAATTGTAGTGGTCTTTAATTGTCATTAATTTATTTTCATAATAATTTAATTTATTACTATTGCTGAAAGCATTTGGCGGCAATAATGTAAATACACATTTCCATAAATTTCTATTATTTGAAGAGAGGTTTCTTAATAGATAGTATGAATCTCTATTGAAATCATCACCAGCATCGGTATTGTATGTTAGCTGTGGAGAATGAATATATCCGGTATCTGAATCGTTAAAAACATAATTAATAAAAGGATTGCTAATAACATATCCTTCAATACCTTCTTCCGGATAATACTCTTTAATAAGATATTTAAAGTCTTCATCTGAAAAATTATTAATCTTTTCCTTACAGAAATTCTCATAATCATCTTTATAAGTTCCTAAATTATTTTCATCTATTTCTGTAATATTTTTTACCTCACAATAATTTTTAAAAGTTAAACCAAAATCAGATAAAATCTTATTAACAAAAATAGTATAATTTTTTAAATTGGAAAAATTCATTAACTTAAAGATTTCTATAAAATCATTATACTTTTCTGTCTGCTTAAATCGAGATAAGAAACTCAAAAAAGTTAAGTCATCAAAATAGAAATATTTCTTGGGACTTAATTCTTCATCAACGTCTTTTAAATTATATTTTTCCAACACTTTATTCAATAGTGGAACTAATCCGGTATGAACAAAAGTGATTCCATCGCCTGATGTTTCGCCGCCATCGGTGTAATAATAATCTTCTTTTGCTGTAATACCATAATCACACACTTTCGCTAACATTGTTAAAACGCCTTGAAAAATCTGTTCTCTTGTGTATTTTTGAACTGATGGAATACCGTCCCATGGACAAATGTCTTTTGTAATCGAGGAACTTTTAGAACAACTAATAAAAGTCATATTTAATTGACTTAAATCATGTAAAATTTCGGAAAAATTTCGTTTATCAAAAGACTGCCGCTCTAAGGTAATTAATTCTCCAAGACCACTAACTGAAGAACCTAATTCCTTATCTAATGATTCTTCATAAATATATCTATTTAATGGAAAAATAGTTTGACCAGAAGCGATACCATTTTCATCAATAAAATCCGGACTTGGAGTAGCATATTTTAAAGCTTTGAAAGTAGCGTTTTCAAAATTTAAATCAACTATATAGGGATGTTTAAAGTCATAAGCTAAATAGTAAGTGTTGTTGTTTAAAGTATACTTACAAATGCCACCAATTCTAGGGAAAGTAAGGTATTTACGTTGCTCTGCTGTTAAGTAGTCGCCGCAAAAACCATAAATATCGTCCGTATTTTCAGCTTTATCCACGTCTTTATAAATAAAATCACCATTGCTATCAAAAAGCCATGGATAGGAAATTCTAATTGCTGACCCCTCATTTGTAAACCATTCAGGAATAGGATTTAATTCTGTCCCATCTAAGTCTTTTTTACTACCAAAAAGATAAATGTTTTCCATTTTAGCATTATTCTCATAGAAAGATTGTGAAATATCAATTCCAGTTTGCTTTAGAATTTCGGATACAATAAAAGTCCATGAATCACCTGCAGATGTGAATTGAATTCTTAGGTTAGACTTTGCCGCCTGAGAACCAATTTCATTTAAACCATCTTCTACGCCATTAACCTTGCCCCAAAGTAAGTAAATATTCTGCCAAATTCCCAATAATTCATTTAAGATATTCTTTAAAATCAAATTTAGTGGGCTTTTGTCATTAAATAAGAAATCGCAAATTTGGTCTAAAGCTTGACCAATGACCCAGAAGTTTCTATCTAAATCTTCAACTTCTACTCTGCGACTATACTTTGGCATAATTAATCTTACATAAGTTTTCTTTTCAGATGGTTTTTCTCTTGTAAACTGAAGATTGTTTTGATTCTGCAAGACAGCATCAATTTTATCATCTCCACGAACTTCTTCATATGTTTTGTTGTCAGCATTTTTATCTGGGATTATGTAGGGTTCACCTTCTGAAAAATGATAGCCTGCATCGCCGCCATCTCGAATTGACATATTAATATCAAATTTGCCGTCTACAATATCATCTTTTGAAACTAATTCTTTATACTTTTCATATAGCTGCTGTAAAGATTCATTCCAATAACGAATCGCTTCGGAATCGAAAGACCCAACATCTAGTGTTGAGTCTGGAACGAGTCCGATGTCTGTGCTATTGGCTTCGTTTACATCTATATAATTATTAATATTACTTAAATTTAAATCCATTTAGTTATTCACCACCTTTATATTTATAACGTGTGAATAAGTCTTTTAGTGTATCAAAACCATTCATAGAAACAAAAGCAACTACAAAAGACCCAAAAATGCCGCCCAAAATAGTCGTTAATGTTGCTCCGCCAAAAGCAATTACCGCTAAAACCGTAGTGATTAAACTAACGATTAAGGTAAGCAATTGAGTTGGAAAACTTTGTGGTAATACCCCTTTAAGAATCTGAACAATGATAGAAACTAAAGTTGCTAAAAGACCAACATATCCTAACAAGCTATTCATTTTAAATCACCCCTTTTTCTCGATTTTTACTTCAATTTTATCAATATTTCTATTAAAAATTCCAGCATAATCTTCTGTATTTCTTACCCAAGGGAGATAATCGCCGCCAACAACCTTAACACGATAAGAAATAGCATAAGAGCTGGAAGTGGTATCAAATTGAATAGCATCAATTGTTCTACTCTTTAAACCAGCACAGCCAGTATTCCAATTATTAATATCATAAGCAGTAATCCAAGATAACCAACCATTACCGCCGCTTAAATGAACCCTATATCTAAAGCCTACAATATTGGATTTTGCGGCAACCCCTCTGATAGCTGAATTAGTATTTCCACAGTTAGTTCCTTCATTAGTCCAACTATTGTCATAAGTTCTAATACAAATTGTTGGCGTAGTTTCAGCAATAGGGTCAATAAAATAATAGCCACTATTTGTTTTTACTTCATTTCCTTTTGAATTATAGATGTGATAACCTGTTTTACAAGCTTTCTTTGCTGATTCTAAAGACCTATATGCTCCAATTTGAGATTTAGCATTATCCCAAGATTTACGAATTCTATATAATTCATCTGTGGATGTTTTTACTTCTGGATAAACTTGCTTTCCAGTAGAATCATAGATAAAATAACCTTCTTTCCATGCTTTTTTTGCATTTACTAAAGTGCTATAAGCCCCAATTTGAGATTTTTCATCATTCCAAGATTTACGAATTCTATATAATTTTTTAGAATCGATAGGTGTGGTAGCAGTTGAATTACTGGTAGAACCTAAATATTTTTTAATGGTATTCTTAAAAGTAGACCAATGTGGCAAGATATAACAAGGACAATATTTATATGCTCTTGAAGATTTATAAGTATTTTGATTATCTCTTGTGCCGCCAATACCCAATCCTCTATTAATCCAGTAAGTGTGGGTATACAAATTGTTTTCAATATTCCATCCATATTGCTTCATCAGATATGCTACTACTTTTGCGGCATTATCTTCTACTTTAGATGAATTACCGATTACTTCAATAGAAATCGTAGTATTATTTCCACTATTAGGGTCAGAAGTTCCATCACCTGAGTGCCAAGAAACCATGGACAAGTCATGTCCTATCCAAAAGCAATATTCATCAACAAAAATATGAACACGAACGTCATTTAAATTGCCGTTTCTACAAGCTCTCGTATATTGTTCTGCTGGAGTAGTTCCAGAAGCACAACTAATAGCTTCAGTATTATGAACAGTAATGCCAACAGTTTTAGCTCTTTTTTGTGTTGGAATAGCAATACCATTTACATTATGCTGCTCTAAATAATATTGATAACCTTTAAGCCCATTCCAATTTAAAGTTTTATCTGGTTGTAAAAAAGCCATAATATTCACCTCTTAAATAAAAACTTATATTTCGGTTTTTCCTCTTTAAATACTTTGTATCTAATATAATCATCTAATAAAATAATTAAGGCACTCAATAGCACCCATAATAAAGTAAAAGGCAGACAAATTTGTCCTATAAAATTAAGCGGCATACTGGAATAATCCCAAATATGCCACTTTAATATGATATTAACAATAATACCTGTTATTAATTCTAATCCTGTAATAGTGCCGCCACCAATTAAACATTGATATTCAAAGGGCATATTCCAAGGAAAAATTTCATTTAATAATCCAACAGCTATGAAACAAATGCCGCCCAAAATAAACATTGTCCAGTGAGAATAGCCCCTAGAAGCAACCTCAATTAAAAAGTAAGCACCACCGCCAATTAAAAAAAGAAACAAATACTTTAGAATTTGTTTCATAAATTAAGCACCTGTAATAGCATTAATTACTGCTTTATATTCATCTTTTAATTCTACTCCATAGTAAACAGCTTTTACCTCTTCAATGGCATCTAAATTTAAAATCTGATGTTTTAACAAATTAAAGTATGTTGTATGATAAATAATAAATTTAGATGCTGCAGCAATTAAGCCATTCATTTCTTCAGCAGTATAAATAGAACAAATTTCGCCATCAGCATGATATGGAACTGATTGCCCCTGTGCTGCCAGTGCTCCTAAAGTAGTTAAATTAATCTGGTCTGTTGTATTTAATCTGTAATGTTTATTGTTATAATCAATTCCATTTGTAATTGTTGTTTGACTATAACTCATCATTTCAATAATTTTTCTTTGCTTCTCTTCTTCTAAAGTAGATTCTATAGTTAATTCATCATTTTGCAACTTGTTAATTTCATCTCTAATACCGATTCTATTAGATAATAGCTTAGAAAAGTCATAAGGCAAAACATTGCCAATCATAAAATTTTCAGAACATTTTAAAATTTGGTAATCTGAGTCATCGAGTCTCTTTTTTAAATTTTCAATTTTTTTATTAAGGTTAGATTCTTTTTCATTTACCTTTGCTTGTTCCAAAAGCGTATCAAAATTTCCCTTAATATATTCATCAATATCGCTATCGTTTTTAATTAAAACAATAGTATATTCATTTGCCGTGTAAAGATTATCTTTTTGACTAATATTGTTTCTTAAAATAACTTTATAATAAATATTAGAGATTTCTTCATAAGAATAGGATTCAGGTTCTGTTAAATAGGCTTTATACATTTCTTTCACCTCTTAAAAATTAATAGTCTTAATGGTAATTAAATTAAAAGCACTGTTATCAGCTTTTTTAAAACCAGTAATATACATATAATAATTTCCCGCAGTTTCCATACTGGACACTATTGTTGTATCTTTTAGACTTGAGCTACCAGCGTAAGTGGTTGTAATAGTTTTATCATAATTTTCTGCGGCAATCTTATCCTTAAGAGATGTGAGTATTTCTTCTTCTGTGTCTCCAGAAGCCGTCATAAAATTAATATTCATCGTTTGATTCATCCAACTGCTAATATTACAATTAAAAATTATTAACAATTCTCCAGCAACCAAATTAATTGGAGTTGTAAATAAAATACTTGTATTACCACTACTTTCAGTCCAGTTGGTCATAAAAATTCCATATTTTTGTGAAGCATCACCAATAAAATTATTAGCAGCACTTACGCCGCCCCAATGGGCTACCATATCAGACAAGTTCATCCAGTCTAAATCTCCATCTTTAATTAAAATTTTAGAACTCCAGTTATCTACTGTATCTTGTTTAGAAGTGGAGGTCGTTGTATCCAAAATAGTAGATTTATGAATTGTTGTGCTGCCATCAGATTCAAGAGTCCCAACAACACCAAAAATTTCTACTCCTTTTTTAATATTGGTCGCAACTAAATTAGAATCACCTTTTAATACCTGATTTCCTGATAAATAACTTCCATTTAAAATATTTTGGTCTACTATCGTTGGTACATAGGTTTTAGCCCCAATGCTTGGAATTGTTCCAACTAATTTGTTCTTCTTAGAAAAAGCGATTTTTCCTTCTAAAATATCGGCAGAGGTTGCTGTTCCTTCATCTGTATCAATAGAAGAAATAATATTAATCGTTGATACTTTCTCTGTGCCTTTGTAAATTGACAATATTACCCCTCCTCTTAATCAATTAAATAAGAAACATTAAGAAAATAATGTAAATCTGTTGTTAGACTTTCACCAGTATTCACTAATAACATTTCTCCTGAAGACTTAATTTTTATAAAAGAACTGTGTAAAGCATTATTTCCATCAGTCAATGGTGAGGTATTGATTCCGAAAACAGCTTTAGTTGGTCGGAATCCCGTTGGTAAAATTCCAATCAAAGAAACTTTTGGAGTATTATTTTGATTTTCTTTTACGTTTAAGTATCCCTCAATATAAACTACTTTACCTATCTTTCTGTATTTAATCTTCGATTCTGAATACCCCACTCCATCGGCTGAAACGGCTAAAGTATTCCAACCACTATCTTCTAGCTGTGGTGTATCGACTTCATCCGATACTACATAAATCCAATTATCTTTTAAAGTTCCTGCTGTTTTTTCACTATCATATTCGGTTTTTGTTAAAATTTTAGTTCTATAAACATTTTCAGAATTATATACAAGCTCTTGATTACTATCTTCTGATAATGCGTCTAAAATTACTTTATTATTATGTGTGTGAGTTTGACTATAAGCTAAATCATAATGCTCTTTTAATTCGTCTGTCAAATCATTTGAAACTGTTGGAATAGTAGGTTTATTAATTAAGTCATTATAATCGCCACTAAAACCACTTGAACTGCCGCCTGAACCATCTTTGCCATTATAAACTAAAAAAGTTGATGTTGTGTTATTCGATAGAGTAATTGTATAAGTATCGGTAGCTCCCGCTAATCCAGCAACATCGCCTTTATCAGAAGATGTAAAAGAAATAGAAGTAATAGAAATACCATCAGTTCCGTTAGTTCCATCTGTTCCTTTTAGACTACTCAATGGCATTAAAACTTTCCAGCTACTATCACCAACATAACACCATTTTAAATTTATATCATCTTTACCAATTTCAATTTCTTTACCATCTGTACCATTGAGGATTTGTAGACTTTTTGTTCCAGTAGCATCTGTAATATCTAATTTATTGCCGCCATCAATAGCTGTAATTTCTACTGTTGGAGAAAAACCATCTGCACCCTTGAGTTCCGATAGCGAAATCAAATTAGTCCATTCAGTTTCATTATCTTTTTTCCACTGAATATAATTGTTATTTGTTCTTAAAGAAACAGATTGCCCATCAGTTCCTTTGATGTCTGATAGTAATACTAAATTTACCCAAGTTGTATCACCGCTATATTTCCATTGAATGGCTTCATCAGATACTTTCAGTTCAACTTCTTTACCGTTTGTTCCGTCAATACCATTTTTCCCATCAAGACCGTTGTAAACATTGATAATTGATTCAGTATTATCTGTATATAAAATTTCATATGTATCTATTGCTCCAGAAAGATTAGGAATATCACCTTTATTACTTGAAGAAAAGGCAATGGAAATAATACCTCTACCATCTTTTCCAGCTTCTCCTGACGACCCACTGCCGCCAGAATTGTTATTTAAAAAAGGATTAAAACTCAATCATATCACCTCTTAATAAATAACATGGAAATCCAAAGCAGCACAACCCGCCGGCATTTTCACTGTTTTAATTAGCATATATTCATCACCAGTATAAGGAGTAATAAAATACTTGGTAGATGGAACTTTATTTGGATTGCCATTAATGATAATCTGTGTGCCTGCCGCCGCTTCAAAACCAATAAATCTTAATTTAAAATCAGGATTCTTATATCCTTCTTTTTTTAATTCTTCATAAATTAATTTAACTATATCATCTTCAGCTGTTGCTGTCAATGTAAAAGTTCTATAATTTGGAATCATTTTACTTTAGTTCCCTCCCTATATTATTAAAAATATTTTTAATATTATAAGTTTCTGTTGAATCTTCAATACTTACTGTAATAATATCGCCGCCACGAATATTAGCTTGTAGTAATCCAATTAAAGACTTTCCATTAATTAATCTTTTTTTATTATTTAAGATATATAAATTTGTTTTTAAATTATTTAATTTAAAAATTAGATTGATAGCTTCTCTATTAACTAAATCTTTATTAATTAAATATTTAATATTATACATATCCATCCTCCCTTATATACTATATTATATATCAATTTATCTATGAAATCAAACTTTTCTTTCTATATAATTTTCTAACAGCAAAATATTTGACTCAGTTATCAAAATATGTTATATTAATATTAGAGGTGATGATGAGATTATTAATACTCACAATAAATTATATAGAAATTATTTAAATTTAGATTATCAAATTATAGATAATTATATTTCTCAAACAGATAATAAATTAAATAATATTATTAATAATATATATGTATTAATTAATAAAAATAATTATAAAAATATTATTATAGAATCTAAAAATGATATATATACAGTTATATTATATAGATTATTAAATAACTTATTATCTTTAAGAAAATTTAATATATATATAATTGGTAAAACTAATAAAATTAAGGAATATTTATATAAAAATAGTTATAAAAAAATTATTAATATTAATAAAATTAATAATAAACTTATTCTTAATACAAATAATCCTCTATATAAAGTATTTTTTAATAATATTAAATTTAATCAAAATGGAATAAGTCCTTTTTATGATTTAACTCCTAAACAATTTAATATTATTGCTAATTTTTATAATATTAAAAATAAAAATTTATTAGATATTAATAATAATATACTTAATTCTGAATATCAACTTTTATGTGATAATCAAAATTGTAATTTTAAAAATGTTGACTTAAAGCAACAAATGATATATGATTTAATTAAAGGGGGTAAGGGGGTTTATTTAATTAAATTTTATAATAATAATTCTGAAGAAAATATAAATAAAAATAATAAAATTATAGATTCTATTTATGATACAGATAATATAATTTATTATATTAATAATAATAGTTTTAATATAGAAGAAAGATATAATGGAAATTATTTTAAAAAAGTTGATAATAGTCCTAATAAAAAATATAATAATAATATTATAGAAGGAAGTGAAATAGATAATATTATTAATTCTTACAAAGAAATAAAACTAATATTTATAAGAAAAATGGGTAATTGGGAGGATAAAAAATGAAAGTATATATAATTAATGGACATAGTAGAGCAGGTAAAGATACTTTTGTTGACTTAATTAAAGATATGTATAATAATAAATATCCAAAAGAAGAATATAGACTTAATTCTATGAAAAGAATTGTTCCGGCAATTAATATAGATAATATTTCGACTATTGACCCAATTAAAGATATTATGAGAACTTATTGTAATTGGAATGGACAAAAAGAAGATAAAGATAGAAAAGTAATGTGTGAACTAAAAGAACTATTAACTAACTATTGTGATTTATCATATAATTATGTTATAAATATTTATAAACAAGATTTAGAAATGGAAACAAAAGCTTTATTTATTCACTGTAGAGAACCAGAAGAAATTAAAAAATTATTAAATACTATTCCTAATTCAAAATCCATTCTTGTAAAAAGACCAGACAATGACTATTGTAAAAATAATGCCGCCGACCTTAATGTAGATAATTTTAAATATAATATTATTATTAATAACGACAGCGACTTAGAACATCTTAAAGAATTAGCATATAATTTTTGTGTTGAAGAAAAGTTGATTTCATAAACGAATAATGTTATTATATTAACATAAGGTTAAACCGCCATTTAACCAACGAAAGGAGTAATTAAAGAAATGGATATGCGTTATACAATTGAAAATTATGATGAGGAGAATTATCCAGATGCTTGGATTGGACAAGCAATTTATAATTCTAAGACTATGGAATTAATTTCTGTTGTTTTAGCTCAAAAGGATAAAAACGAAAAAGAATATAATAAAATTAAAAATAATTACGAAGCTTTTAATTTTTATGATTCTGAAAACAAGTTATGGAATACTTATGCCAAAGGTGCTCACCCATATATTGTAATTGAAGAACTCATGTCTGAAATTAGTGATTGGGCGGCAAGAGAAGCGTCAGCAATTAAGACAAAGGAACTTGTTGATTTTCTAGGAGAAGAGCAATATAATAATTTTTATGATGATTTTTGGGAAAGACAGTAAAGGAGAATTTAATGACTATTGGAATTGATATTGACAACGTATTAAATAACCTTTGTGAAGCTGTATTATCTGTTTATAATGAAGAAGCAGATGATAATCTTAAAGTATCTGATATTACAAAATATAATATTGAAAACTTTGTTAAGCCGCAATACAAAGAGGGATTTTATAAAATTTTTTTAAATAAAGAAGTATGGCGGCGAATTAAAGTTGTGCCAGATTGTCAAAAATATATTTTAAAATTATTCAACGAAGGACATCGAATTTTATTTATCACCAAAACAGAGCCTTATAATTTCTACAAAAAAGCAAAATGGTTAGAAAAACTATTTCCATATCTTGAAATTCGTAAGTGTTTCTTCTGTTGCCCCGACAAGACCTTAATGAAAGTTGATATTCTTATTGATGATTGTGTAAAAAACTTTGGAGGGGCTAAGCATTCTATTTGTTTTGCTTATCCTTGGAACGCTGAATTTAGAGGAATTAGATGTAAAGATTGGAGAGAAATTTATAGCGAAATTAATCAAATTAATAGATAAGGAGTATCATGACAACAGTAAATAAAGAAGAATTTTTAAATTTTATTAATACCGAATCAAAAAAAAGAAGAATTTATAGATTAGAAACAGTTCCTTATGACCCTTATAATACTGGAAGATTGAAAAAGATTTTTTATATTGATAAAGATAAGTATTTTAATACGGGTGAAATGGAAACAATTGCTTGGACTTTTGAATACGAACCAAAAGGTATTTCAAAAGACTGCTGTATTGGAGAAAAAAACAGAGAATATTACATCTTAAAGGAGAATATCAATGATAGATAATTATGACTTTTGGGAAATGGATGCTGCTAAATATTTTTCTTTTCCTAAAAAGTATACAAAAGCAGAAAAAAAAGAAAAGGCAAAATATTTATGTTTAAGCGGTTCTTATCTTGGTTCTAGAAAAATGGATGGAGTTTGGTCTATGATTCTTAGAGATAATGATGGTTCATATCATTTACGTAGCCGCCAAAGAACAGTAGATGGAATTTATTTAGATAAAGTTGAATGGATTCCACAAATCATTGGAGGATTAAATATTCCTGCCGGAACAGTATTATTAGGAGAAATTTATTTACCAAAGAAAGAGGGTAGCAGGAATACCACTTCTATTCTTAACTGTTTGAAAGAAAAAAGTCTTGAACGACAAAAGATGGAAGAAAATAAACTCTGCTTTTATTGTTTTGATGTTTTAGCTTGGGACGGCGATTCATTATTAAAAACTTGTTTTGAAGATAGAGTTAATTATTTAAATAGAATTGATATAAATAGTCCTTATATTTCCATTGCTAAATATCTTGAAGGACAAGAATTATGGGATGAATATAACAAAATTCTTGCTATTGGCGGCGAGGGCATTGTTATTACAAAGAAAACCTCTCATTATACCCCCGGAAAAAGACCAGCGTGGGAAACTTTAAAGTTGAAAAAAGAGTTGGAAGATTCTATTGATGCGTTTTTAACAGGAAAATATAGAGAACCAAAAATGGAATATACAGGGAAGAATATTCAGAACTGGAATTATTGGAAAAACGTAAAGACAGAACAAATTTATACCGAGAATCAATATGATTTATATTTGGATGGTGTCCCATTAATCCCCATTACACAATACTATGCTTTAGGTTGGGCAGGAGCAGTAGAATTTGCTGTTCTAAAAGATGGTAAAGAAGTTAGTGTTGGATATATTAGTGGCATTGAAGATTCTTTAAGAAAAGATATTGTTGCTAATCCAGAGAAATATAAAGGAAAAGTTGCACAAATTACGGCTATGGAGCTTCAAGATGTGAATAATGATGGACACAAGACTTTTAGACATGGGTCTATTGAATGCTGGAGACCAGATAAACTAGCGTCTGATTGTCTTTATGAACAACTTTTATAAAATTTAATATAATAATTTTTACCTTTAAGGAGAGAATACTATTTGTGTTCTCTCTTATTTTTTTTTATAAAGAGGTGAAATTATTGTGTATAAAAATGAAATTTTTTTAACTCCATTACCTTGCGTGCCGCCACCACCAAAGAACAGTGAAATTCAGATAAGATGTTTTACGTGCAAGCACTTTGGAATCTGTAAAATTTTGTCAGATTACCTTAAAACAGCAACTCTTATCCAAAATGTATTAGGCTATCCGGCAGACCCATTAGAACTGGTTAGAATTGAAGGATTTGTTGGAACAGTAGTAGAAAATCCGGATTCCTATTTCCCAAAAGAAATTACTGCCAACAAAGATAAAAAGGGTGAATTCTTTGGAGCAAAATACGAAAGTGAAACAGTAGTAAATTTCATTTATAAATTTGATTGCTATTTTGTTTTATATAAAGCCACTTATAATTCAGAAACAAAAGAATTTGATATTCCAGTGGGCAAGGAAATTTATTATGGTGTTGATTTTACTATTGAAAAAGAAAGTTTAGATGATTTACAATTAGGATTATTAACTCTAAAAGAAGACATCGAAAGTGAAGAGTGTCCTTGTAGTAAAGATAAAGATGTTATTAATGTATCTGCTTTTAGTGCCGCCCTTAACTGTGATTTTTATGAATGGGAAAAAGGCTTAACTTATGAGGAAGGAATGAGAAGGATTATTACGAAATATCCAGATGGTATTCCTATTGATAAATGCGGCACTCTATATCATTTAGCTACTTATCATATCGAACCGAATAAAGTTCCTTGTTATCATCCAGAAAACGGAAGAGTAGCTTTCATGCCAATGCCTTATCCAGTATATATTCCTGAAAAACCTTGTGATTGTCAAAGAAATAAAACTCGATGTGAGTTAAATGAAGACTTCTAAAGGAGAACAAAAAGTAGCTAATCTTTTAAAGAGAAATGGTATTCCTTTTAGAACAGAAGTTATGTTTGAGGGACTGGTGGGGAAAAAGCATGTTCAACTAAGGTATGATGTCGCTATTTTTAAAAATAATAAGGTATTTATGCTCATAGAAGTGGATGGGCGGCAACACTATGAATATATTAAATACTTTCATAAAAATTATAGCGGTTTTCTTAGAGCACAAGAAAGAGATAGAGTAAAAAATAAATTTGCTTTGATTAATAATATACCTCTTATCAGAATACCTTATTGGGATTTAGATACTCTTACTTTTGAAAAAATTTTTAATACTCCAGAGTATAGAGTTAAGTCTAAATATCATTTAGATTATCTAAGAAATGGGAGGTGTTAAAATGACAAGTTTTGTAGCAATTTTATTATCTATTAGTGGTGTTTGCGGTGCTATTATGACAATTGCTGGTTTTATTACTTTTGTATTAAAAAAACCAAAAGAAATGATTAAAAGTATTGCCGCTGAAGCTCAGAAAGAAGAGAATAAAGAAATTAAGGAACTTTTAGAATCTATAAATGAGAAAATTGATTCAAATAAAGAAGGAACACTTGCCTGTTTGCGGCACGAAATAACTGAACTTTATTATGAATGTAGTTCTAAACAAGCAATTTCTTTAAATACAAAAAAAGATTTAATTGGTCTTTATGAAGCTTACATTGCTCTTGGCGGCAATTCCTATATTAAAGAACTTTGGAAAGAATTAGAAAATATACCTATTGAAAAAATTGAAGGATAAATTAAAAAGAGAGTTGAGGTTTTCTTGACTCTCTTTATATTTTTTGCTATAATTATTAATATAAGGAGGTGGTCTTATGGTAGTAATTAAAAATAATAAAGAAATACCATATGACAGTAATAAAATTAGAAGAGCAATCATTCAAGCGGCTAATCAAATTAAGTTGCCGGATTTTGATTTTATTGATTCTTTAACTAATGAAATTACAACTAAAGTAGTAATGAAAGGAAAGGATGCCGTATCTAATAGCGAAATAGAAAATATCGTTATGAGTGTTCTCTATGATAAAGCTCCTGATATAGCAAGACAGTATTCTGATTATAAAATTAATAAAGAGCGAATTAATAAAAATCCTACAGAAATTGAAAAAGTTCTTTATTCTACAAAAGAAGTAAAAGAAGAAAATGCTAACAAAGATACTGAATTAACTCATATCAAAAATTCGTATTTGGCAGAAATCCCCAGTAAAGAAGCTATGCGTGAAGCTTTACCTAAAGATGCTTTAGAAGCTCATGATAGAGGAGTAGTATATTTTCATGATATGTCCTATTCTTTTAGAAGCATAAATAAAAGCTGTGCCTAATGTTCGTGAGAATATTAGAAAAATCTATTTAAACGGAGAAAGTCTTTAATACAATTTCAATTAAAGAAGATAACTTGCCGTGCTAAATTTTAAAAGCCTAACGACTATCAGAAATGAGTAGTTTTTTAAATAAAACGAAAAAGTGGACAACTTGTTTTAAGTTGATGATATAGTCTAATCTATATAGTAATATATAGCAGTTCATAAGAGAACGGCACAGAAATGACTGTGTGAATATAAATGGGAAAATTGTAGATTATTAAATCTTGATGAGTTATTACAAAATGGTTTTGAATTAGGTGGCAGATGGATTGAAAAGCCAAAAAGTTTTTTAACTGCTTGCACTATTACAACTCAAATCTTAAGTCATATTACCGGAAATTCATACGGTTTAAAATAAACTGCCGTATCAAAACGATGTTAACCGTCAAAACGGGGTTGCGTATCGCAGCTAACGAGGTAGGATGGAAAAGCTAATCTCGTGATTATTTATTAATTTAAGGTGGAATACAAGATGACAAATAAAGAAAAATGCGAACTTTTAAGAAATACTATCTATCAATTATATACAAACGAGGGGAGAACCAAAACTTATATAGCTCGACTACTTGAAATAGATAGAAGAATAGTTGGAAAAAAAATTAAAGAATGGAATTTTCCTCAAAATCAATCTAAAATGCATTTAACGCCGAAAAATGAAAAAATATTAAATGAATATAAACAATACATAATTTCTCAACTTGGTAGAAACAATACTATTACAAATATTGCCAAAGAAATAAAAATAAGTAATGATAGTCTTGTCAGATTGTTTAAATATGACAAGGTGCTTCAAAAAGCTTACAAAGAATGGCAAAAAAGGAATTCTGAAACAAAGCAAAGTAATAATAAAATTTTATTAAAAGACAATTTAATTGACGGAGAAATTTGGAAAGAAATTTTAGGATATGAGAATTATCAAGTGTCAAATTATGGCAGAATAAAAACAAAATATTTGAATGAAGAAATTCTTTTAAGATATTGTGTAAACCCTATAAGTGGTAGACTACAAGCAGTATTAAGTAAAAATAATGAATCTAAAATATACCAAGTTGCAAGATTAGTGGGATTTGCCTTTTGCGAAGGTCATGATGAAAAACATAACACTATTAATCATAAAGACGGTGATATTACTAACAATAAATCTATTAATTTAGAATGGGTTTCACAATCTGAAAACAATCTTCATTCCTATAGAGAATTAAATAGAAAACCAGTTATAAAACGAAGATTTATTTTTGACAAAATTATTTACAAAGACAAATATGAATTTAAAAGTGTCGCAGCTTTATCAAAATTTATGGGAAAATCTGAAACTCAAGTTCGTAGATATTTAGAAACTCCCGAAAAATATAATATAAAATTAATAAATAATTGTAACGACTAATTGTAGGACATTGGTGGCAATGTTTGAAACACATCGGTAATCAACCAAAAAGATTACAAGAAATAGTCTAAAATATAAGGGTAATTAAAAAACCTTTATATTATTGGGTTGCACTATTAATTTATTGCATCTTGCCAAATTTGTTAATGCTAGCCGAAAAAAAATTGAAGCTGAAGTTGAAGATGAAATCTATTTTGTGTTAGATAATTTTTCTAATAATGAGATGCACAATTTTGATTTTAAAAAGACTAAAGCAAAAATTGTAAATAAAAGATTATCTAAAGAAATCGAGCAAGGAATGCAGTGTTTTGATTATCAAAATTCAACTCTTTGTAGTTCTGTTGGGCAAGCTGTTTTTTTAACTGTTTCTGTTTATTTGAATGAAGAGCCTGAATATACAGATGATTTAATTCTAATTTTTAAAGAAATGTTAAAGCAAAGAATTTCTGGCGTAAAAGATAAAAGTGGTTTAAAAGTAAATCCTAATTTCCCAAAAATTCTTTATTTTCTTGATGAAGATACTATGAAAGGTGGAAAATACTACGAAATAACAAAAATGTGTGCTGAATGTTCAGCAAAAAGACTTGTTCCAGATTATATGAGTGTTAAAAAACACATGGAATTGAAAGGGATTGCTACTCCAAGCATGGGATGTAGAGCACTCCTTTCTCCATGGGTTAATCCAGAAACTGGAAAATTACAAGTATATGGCAGAGGGAATTGCGGAGTTCAATCTTTAAATTTACCGTATATAGCAATGGAAAACAACAAAGAGCGTTCTGAAGAGATTTTATTTAAAAATCTTGACCATTATTTAGATATTGCTTATCAAGATATGGTTTGGAGAATCAATCATGTAGCAAAAATAAAAGCAAAAGCTTGTCCTTTACTTTGGGTTTATGGTGGTATGGCACGTTTAAATCCAGAAGATAATCTTGAAAAATTAGTTTATGGTGGATTTTATACTTGCACTCTTGGGTATATGGGACTTTATGAATGTGTAAAATACATTACAGGAGGAAATCATTGGGAAGGCAAAGGTAGAATATTAGCACATAAAATTTTAGATTACCTTAATGATAAGAATAAAAGTTTTGGGGATAAAGTCAATGTAAGTATTGCTTTATATGCTACACCCGCCGAATCCTTGACTGATAAATTCGCTAAAGCCTGTTTAAGAGATTTTGAACAAGTAGGTGATGGAACTCAAAGAAAATATTTAACAAATGGTTATCATATACCAGTTTTTCAAAAAATTGATGCTTTTAGTAAATTAACAGCAGAAGCACAATTTAGTGATAAAACACAAGGGGGCAGTATTTCATATATAGAAGTTCCTAATTTATCAAATAATCTTGATGCTATGTTAGAAATAATTGAACATATTGGTAATAATTGTTTATATGCTGAAGTTAATAGTGAAGTTTCTCAATGTGAAAATCCGGATTGTTTATTTATGGGCTATGACTTTAAAAAGATTATGAATGGCGGAGAAATTAAATGGCAATGTCCTAAATGTGGCGAGACAGATAGAGTAAGAACTTCTTGGCGTATTTGCGGTTATTTAACAACTCTAAATAATGTAAAAGAAGGACGTGCGGCGGATGTTTATAATAGAGTAAAACATTTAAATTAACAAGAATAATATCAGTATTCAAACCTGAAGAGAAATCTCTATTTGATTTCTCTTCTTTTTTATGCTATACTAATTATAGAAAATTAAGAAAGGAGGATAATAGTAAATAAAATTTAAAAAAGGAGTTAATTATGGAAAATAGAGTTAAGAGAACAAAGAAAAATGTAATTAAAAATTTAGTAAAAGAGAACCAAAGAATTCATGATTATGATAGTCCTTTTGGGGTAAAGTTTTGGAATAAAATTCTAAAAGATTCTAAAGCTTTTTCTAGAAACAACAAAGTTTTTGATAGAAACATCCCCACTGTAATTGAACGTGCTTATGATAGATATAGAAAAGCACTAAAAACAGAAACCGATTCTTTAAAAAAATATGAGTTAGAACAATTTCTTTTTCAGCTTGAGTATTTTATGACAGAAGAGTGGCGAACATTATTTAATGATGATGCGAGACTAAAAGAGGGAAAAGAAAAAATCATTTGGAAAAACAGATGTCCAATAAAACTAAAAGAATATTATACACAAAGAAAAATTCAAAGAAGAAAGGAACACGAACTTAAAAATGCTAATTCTATTACAAATTCAGAGAGAAGAAAAAGTTGAATATCATATTCATAGCTTTATTTATCCAAAATTATTAAGAAAGGATATTAAAGAGTATTATGAAAGTTATTTAGGAAAGTTAAATGAAACTCCTTGTAGTTTTTATTTATTATACCCTAATGAAATTAAAGAAACTGAGAATGGTGAAATTCTTGACATTGAAAGTAGTGTAAGGTATGATTTTTATAAAGAGAATTTTAAACCATGGATTGATTTACCTAATAGAAGAGTTTATGTAGAGGTGTTTTAATGGTTTATGTAGGTGGTAAAAAGAAATTGGCGAAATATATTTGCCCGATTCTACAAAAAGAGCTGGATACTGGAAAATATTCAGCTTATGTAGAACCATTTGGAGGGGCGGCAATATAATGGAAAATATTAATTTTTCAATCAGATATTTTTACGATATTAATAAATATCTGATTGCCTTTTATAAAGCTTTACAAGACGGATGGGAAATGCCGCAACCTAATAGTTTTGGGGCGGAGCATTATAATGAGGTTAAAAATTCTTTTAAATTAAAAGATGGGAAATATCCAGATTATTATTATGGCTATATGATGTTTGTGCCAAGTTATAATGGGAGAATGTGGGGTTCTTATGCTAAAGATGGTGGTCAGCGATTATATCAAAAAGAGCATTATTTATCAGTAAAAGAAAGTTTTTTAAAAATTAAGAATTGTATTTTTGAAGCAAAATCTTATGATGAATTAAAACTTAATAATTGTTTAATATATTGTGATATTCCATATCGAGAAAGTAAAAAGCAATATTATGATATTGATTTTAATTATAGAAATTTTTACGACTGGGTAAGAACCAATTCTAAAAATAATAAAATTTTTATTAGCGAAATGACAATGCCAAATGATTTTAAAATCATTTGGGAAAAAGAATGTAATAGGTCTTTAAGTCATCAAAAGAAGTTTTTTATTACTGAAAAATTATATACAATCTAAAGGTGTGATGCTAATGAACTATAACGAAATCATAAATTTTGATACGGGAAATTGTCATGGCATTTCTATAACTTTATTTGTTAGTGGATGTCATTTACATTGTTCCGAATGCCATAATAAACAAACATGGGATTTTAATGGCGGAAAACTATTTACAAATAATACTATCGAGGAGATTTTAGACAAACTAAAGTCTCCTCATATTTCTTATTTTGTGTTATCCGGCGGTAATCCAGTTGAAAAAGAAAATATTGAAACTGTTTTAAATCTGTGCCGCAGAGTCAAAGAATTAAATAAAAAAATTATTTGCTATAGCGGTTATACAATGAAAGAATTAAAAGAACTATATCCAAAAGACAAGTTATCTTATTTTAACTATATTATTGATGGAAGATTTGATAAAACTAAAGTCTTAAAAGGATTAGATTTGAGAGGTTCTTATAATCAACAGTGTTATGAAAACAAAGACACTTATTTTTTAAATATTTCTCAAGAATATTTTAAAGAAATTTATCCAAATGATGTCGAGCAATATCATAACAAAATTTTCTTGTAAGAGGTGGTATTTTGGCGGCAATTTATAACAATTTTTCAGAAGATGAAATAAAAAAGATATTTAGGGCTTCCAGAACTAAAACAGAGTTTTTGAAAAAATTGGGTTATCAGCATTTTTCTAATAAAATGTATAACACTATTGTAAAAAAATATAATTTATCTAAAAAACTATATTATAATGTTCAAGAGTTTATGGATAAGCATGGCGGTGTTTTTACTTGCCATGATTGTAGATTTTGTGGACAATGTTTGCCTGAAGGATATAAAATAAATCTAGAAAAATATGGTTTAGGAACACCAGAATGGGCAACTTATATTCAAGCTGTTTGTAAAGAATTTTATCCAAAAGAACATAAAATTGCTTTACTAAAAGATTTTCCAGATATTAGTAGCCGCAATTTATTAAGACCTATAACCACACCGCTTTATTTATACAATAAAGATAAAAAATGGAAAATCGATAATGAAGAATTCTTTTTAGAGCACAAGAACATTATGTTAAGTGAAGATAATTTAAAGAAATTTTTAAGTATTTACGGTAAAGAAATTATTGAAAAAGAAGCCTAATTATAGTATAATTATAATAGAAAAGTAAGGGAGGTAGATACAGTGAGTTATGGTGCTAATGATATAAAAACACTTAGTGCTGGGAAAGCATTTCGACAAAAATTGGGAATGTATTTGACTGGTGAAAAGCAAGAAGCAATCAATCTTGGACTTCGAGAATTAATCGTAAATGTTCAAGATGAATACGAAGTTTATCCAAAACCCAATTCTGTTTGTGAAATTACTTTAGATACAAAAAATAGAACAATTACTGTTAAGGATGAATTTAGAGGGATTCCAGTAGGTAAAAGAGAAGATGGAATTAATTCTTTAACTGCTGCCTTTCTTATTCCGCATAGTGGCGGTAAGCACGAAGAAGGAGCTTATTCATCTGCTATTGGATGTAATGGTTAACCTGAGCCATTGTAAAAATTCTTGAATTGCTGGAAACTCCCTATGGGACAATCAGCAGCGTTCACAATTAGATAACCTCATTAAAGAGGTGTTGTATGAAAAAATTTATTTTAACTTGCGGAGCAGAAGTTCTGCTGGACGATGAAGATTATGAAAGAATTCCCAAAAAAGGTTGGTATTTAACTGGATATAAAAGAAGTGATTGTTCTCATGACAGAAAAACTGTGTATGCTATTCATGATACTTATGGTCGGATGCATAGATGGATACTTGGTCTTACAGATAATAAGATTTTAGTTGACCATATAGATAAAAATGGGCTTAATAATCAAAAAAGTAATTTAAGATTAGTATCATCTAGCTTAAATAAAAAGAATCAAAGCACAACTGTCGCAAATAAATTTAATTTTAATGGGATAAGATATGAAGACAATGGAAAATACCAAAGAATAAGAGTAAGTTGGACAGAAGGTAAGCCAATATGGATAGAGGGATTCGGCTGGCGAGCAAAAGAAAGAACAAAAACTTTTTCATTAAAAAAATATAATTACGATTTAAACCAAATTCTGAGGGAAGCAATTTTATTTAGAATTAAGAAAATGAAAGAAAATGGTTATCTAATTGATGAGCGTTCAACGACTATCGAAAAAATTTTACTTGAAAAAGAATATGTTAATATGGAACAGCTATTAAACATATCTTTTCAAGAATGTTTTAGTAGAGTAGCATTAAATAATGCGAAGTAAGAATTATCTTAAAGATATAGTCTAATCTATATAGCAATATATAGCAGCGTTTGCGGCAACAGTAGTAATGAACTATTGCGAAGGGCACTGGAAGGAAACAAAATTGTTTGTCATACAGCAGAATGGCTTGAAGTAGAAGTCAAAAGAGATAATAATATCTATTATCAAAAGTTTCATTCTAATGATGAAGGAGCTGTAGCAGATGATGATGTAAAAATTATTGGAAAAACAAAAGAAACTGGAACAAAAATTACTTATGTCCCAGATACAAAAGTATATGGAAACATTTTTATTGATGTTGAATCACTAAAAGAAATGTTAAAAAATATGAGTTATTTTTCTAAAGGGCTAAAATTTAAGTTAGTAGTCGATGGAGAAATAACCGAATTTTATTCTGAAAATGGGCTAATTGACGGAATTAATAATAAGAATGCTTTATCTAAACCTTTTTCTTATCATTACGAAACAGCTGATTGTAAAGTTGAATTGGCTTTACAATGGGTTCAAAAAAGAGGAGAAATTAAAGGTTATGCCAATTCTTTGTATGTAAAAGATGGTGGACGATTTATTAGTGCCTTTAAATCTTCTTTAACAAGAACTTTTAATGCTTTGGCTCATACTAAATTTAACGGCGATTTAATCAGAAATGTTTTAAGTGGTTTTGTATCTGTAAAAGTTCGAGTAGGTCAATGGAGTAATCAACAGAAAACTTCTTTAGCTAATCCAGAAGCAGGAACAGCTACATCAGCGGCTATTTCAGAATGCTTAAAAGAATTTTCTGTTAAAAGACAAAAAGATTTTAATCAAGTAATTACTTTGCTGCTACAAGTGGATAAAGCTGAACGGGCAGCTGATAAAGCAAGAGAAGCGGTTTTGAACCACAGTCAAGAAATGAAAGAATTAAGAAAAAGTAAGTTAGCTTTTATTGAAAAATTGAAAGATTCTGAAGAATTAGGAGAAAATTCTATTCTCCTGTGTGTTGAGGGTGGTTGGGTCGCCCTTACTTATTTTGTCATTTGTCAATGAGGTTATTTTATTAAATAGCTAACGAGGGTAAAATCTCGTGGGAATAAAATCCTGTATCGACTATCCTCTTTGTCGAGGAGTAAGGCTATTATTGACACATAGCCTGAAACGGTAAGTAGTGAATTACTAAAGAAATAGTCAGCATTTTATGCGAACTCCGCAGCATCCATGGTAGCAAAAGCCAGAAAAGTAGATAAATTTGGCTTACTATCATTAAAAGGGAAGATTATTAATTGTCTTTCCAATACAGAAGAAAAGTATTTAGCAAACGAAGAAATTAAACTTTTACTTTATGCTATGGGAATTGATATAAATAATTATAACCCTAAAAAATTAAGATATGGTAAAATTGGAATTTGCGTTGATGGGGATTTAGATGGCAGCCACATCTCATTATTATTAATGGCGGCAATTTATAAACTTTGCCCACAATTCTTAAAAGAAAATCGACTTTGCTGGCTTAGAGCACCTTTGTTTATTGAAACAAAAGGCAATAAACGATATTATTATTATTCAGAAAGAGAAAAACAAGAAAAATATCGTGGTGGCACAATTATTTCTGCGAAAGGCTTAGGTTCTATGAGTGCAGACGAAATGGAAGAAGCAATGTTTACAGAAGAAAATCAAAAATTAGATATATTAGAATACGAACCAGAAGTAGATAAATTATTAGAGGACTTAATGGGAGAAGATGTTCTGCCTAGAAAAGAATTTATTTTTGAAAATATTGATTTTAGTAAGTATATGGAATATTAAGGTGGTGTTCTAATTGAAATTAGTAAATACAATTAAAGAAGCTTTTTCTGGATATGCCGCAATGACTATCCAGCAAAGAGCTATTACTGACGTTAGAGATAATATTAAACCTTCTGCTCGAATGTGTTTTTTCGCTCAAAAAGAAGCTAAAATTGATAGCTCACATACAATTCAGCCTTCACCAGCGTCTGTTGGCGAATGTATTAAAAATTATTATTTACATGGTGATTCAAG
Source organism: uncultured Clostridia bacterium (assembly GCA_937895935.1). Taxonomy (GTDB): domain Bacteria; phylum Bacillota; class Clostridia; order Christensenellales; family UBA1242; genus HGM11367. The sequence continues at coordinate 49,644 of CALBKX010000015.1, read as the reverse complement.
TTGTTATAAGCTTTTAGCAAGATATGGTAAAGAGTATGTTATGCGTTATCCTTTGGAAGATTTTCATGGCTCTACTGGTTCTTTATTATCTGCTAATTCAGAAGCCGCCAGTAGATATACCAAAATGCGTTTAAATAAATTAGGTGATAAACTTTTTGAATCGTTAGATAAAGATACAATTGATGTTTGGTTTGATAATTTTTCTAATACTAAAAAATTTCCCTCTGTTTTACCGTCTTTAGGATTTTATAATATTGTAAATGGGTCAACTGGAATCTCTTGTGGAATTTCTTCATCAATTCCGCAATTTTCCTTAAAAGAAACCAATAATGCTATGATTAAATTATTATATAATCCTGACATTTCTTTTGATGAAATTTATTGTCCGCCGGATTTCATTAGTGGTGGTGTAATTTTAAATGAAAAAGAAGTAAAAGAATCTTTAAGGAATGGAACAGGAAAATCATGTTGTATCAGAAGTGTAATTGATTATGACGAATCGGAACGAATTTTAATTGTAAGAGAAATTCCTTTTGGTGTTTTTACTAATACAATTTGTGGGGAAATTAAAGAATTAATTGATAACGGTGAATTGGTTGGAATTGATAAGGTGCTGGATTTAACAAAAGTTTCTCCTAATATTAAAATTTATTTATCTAAAAGTGCTAACTATCAGAGAGTATTAAAAATTTTATATAAAAAGACATCTCTACAATCTTACTATGGAATTAATATGGTTATGCTTGACGGCGGCACAAGACCAAAAGTATTTGGTTGGAAAGAGGCATTGCAAGCTCATTTAGACCATGAAATTTCTGTAAGAACAAAAGCACATCAATTTGATTTAAAAGCTATTAATAAAAGATTAAATATTATTGCTGGACTTTTAATAGCTATTGCTAATATTAATGAAGTAGTTAGTTTAATTCGAGAATCAAATGATAAAGATGAAGCCAAAGTAAAATTAATTGAAAGATTTGGGTATAATGAAGAACAAGTAGATGCAATTCTTAAAATGACTCTATCAAGACTTATTCATTTAGAAATTCAATCTTTTAATGATGAAAAAGAAAAATTATTAAAAGAGCAAGAGTATCATAATAATGTTTTAAACAACAAAAAATTACTTTATAAAGAAATTGAAGATGATTTAAGAGAAGTGGCAAAAGTTTATGGTGATGAACGCCGGACAAAGGTGATTAATCTGGACTTTACTTCTGATGATGAAGAAGCTGAACCTATTGAACAAAAAGAACTACTAATCAATTATACTAACATGGGCAATTTTTATACAATGGAATCTTCCACTTTAATTACTCAAAAACGAGGAGCAAAAGGAAAAAAATTAAAAATGAAGCCGGACGAAGTATCTATCTTTTCACTTACAGATTCTAATTATAGTAATATTCTAGTTTTTACAAATAAGGGGAAAATGTATCAAATTCCGGCTAGTGAAATTCCAATTGGTCGTGTTCATTACTCACAACTTTTGGACTTAGCTGATGACGAAATTATTACTACCATTATTTCTACAGAAAAAAAGAATGCTTACAAATATTTGCTTTTTATCACAAAGAATGGTATGATTAAAAAGTCAGAGAGCAAGTTATATAATAGCTGCTCTAAAAGAGGTCTGGCGGCAATTAAATTGAAAGAAGGGGATGAAGTATTAAATGTTTGTTTAATTAATGACGAAAAAATTGGAATTTTAACAAAGAAAAATAACTTTTTAATTACCGATTCAGATAGTATCGAGGCTATTGGACGGCAATCTACTGGAGTAAAAGGAATTAAATTACAATCAAATGACTATGTAATTGATGCGAAAGCAATTTCTAACAACTCTACAAATTTAGTTGCCGCCACGCATAATGGTTTAATTAAAAAGACATTGCTATCTGAATATCATGCACAAGGCAGAGCAACCATGGGAAATAAGATTTCAAAAGTAAAAGACAATGATTATGTTATCAAATTCTTGACTACTGATAAGGATTGTGATATAATTATTATAGGAAATGAGGGAACAGTAAGAATTAATACAAAAGAAATTTCTCTTGTTTCCAAAAATGCTTTAGGTGTGAAAGGAACAAATCAAGAAATCACAAATTTGCTTAAAGCAAAAAGTTGATTTTAAATAAAAATCATGTTATACTAATTATAGTAAATTAAATAGCACACCAGCTATTTAAGATATAAAATTTATTATTTTAAAGGAGAGATGTTTTTATGGCAAGTATTAATACAATTAAGGTTCTAGATTTTCTAAAGAGTAATGGTGCTGGTGCTAAGTTTACTGCCAAGCAGGTTCAGGAAGCTCTTGGTGTTGAAAAAGTTCAGCAGATTACTGGTGCTGTTCTAACAATTGAGCGTAAGGGTAAGAAGGCAGGCGTAGATTATATTGAAAGATTTTCTATGCCAACAGAAATTCAGAATCCAGATGGAACTACAACGGTTAAGGATGTGAAGTATTTTACTCTAACAGATGCTGGTATGAACCTAACAATTGAATAATATAAGGGGAGTTAATCTCCCCACTTATTCTTAAAACTTACTACTATTATTTTTTTTTGGAGGATATTGAATGTTAAATATTAAGGAAAATGAGAGTTATAATAATTTTGTGATTACAGGAACGCTATCTACGATTGATATTAAGGAAGGACGTAGTAAGTCAACAGATGCACATCCACAAGGACGTGATTATGTTCGAGTAAATGCTATGGTTCGTTTAGACCAAGAAATTAATGGCGTATTAACTCAATGTGAAGTTCCGATTGAATTGTATGCTAATAAGGATTGTTCTAAGGGCGGCATTAATCCTATTTACAATAACGGTCAAAGATTTAAGGATTTTATTTCTTTGTCCGCCGCAGGTGATAAGCCAGAAAGAGCAACAAGAATTTCTATTGGTGCTGATGGTAGGAAGGGCGGCTCAATTGGTGAAAATGTTTATATTCCTGCTGGAACGGATAAGGAAGTAAGCATTACAAAGTTCAGAATACTAAGTGCTAAAGAAGCAACATCAAAGGATGTTGATTGTGCTACTTTTAATCTTAATAATGTTGTAATTGGCTCTGTTAAGGAAGAAGTCAATCGTGATGGTGAAAATACAGGACGGTTAAAAGTTAAGGTTATTCTTGTAGGTTATCAAGGTCGAGTGGATGTTGTAGAATTTATTGCTGAAAGCGAAAATTCTCAGGCATATGACTTTATTTCTGAAAATTGGAACAAGGGTGATACAGTAAACATTGTCGGTAGAATTAAGTATTCTGTTAAGGATGAAGTAAAGAAAATTGAACAAGCATTTGGTGAACCAGTAGTAGAACATCATACAGTAAATGTAAGAGAACTTATTATTACTGGCGGCACAATGCCAAATGACGAAGCTCAAAGTTATGATATGGGCGATATTCAGCAAGCCTTAACGGAAAGACAGGCAAGAATTGAACAAGCCAAGCAAAAGGCAAATAGTGCAAATAAGCAAAAGACATCAAATGTAATGGGTAGTGAATTTGATTTCTAAGTTAATAGGGGATTAAGTTCCCCTATTTTTATATCTATTTTACTTTTTGGAGGAAATAATATTTATGGCTTTAAATTTATTTGAACTTGAACCACAGAAAATCAGTAGAAATTTAAAAGGAAAGATAACTTTATTGTACGGGGCAGCGGGATGTGGGAAGACTACATTGGCTTCAAAATTTCCTAAATCTCTTATCTTGTCTTTTGAACCCGGCACAAATGGATTGCATGATAAATATGTTGCTCCTGTTAAAAGTTGGAGTGATTATAAGGATTTCGTTAAGCAATTAAAAAGAACAGAACCCAAGACAAAGAAACCTTTACTTTTAGATAAATATGAAATTTTAGTAATTGATACAGTAGATGAAGCATATAAACTTTGTGAAAAGTATGTTTGTAATGAACATGATGCGGAAACTATTAAGGATGTTGCAGGCTATGGTGGTGGGTATAAGATTCTTGATAATGAATTTATGGATTCTTTTAGAGAATTAGTTTATTATGGATACGGTTTGTTATTCATTTCTCACGAAACTGAAAAGCCAAAGATTAATGACCTTGGGCAAGAATATAATCAAATTGTTCCTGCTTTACCTAATAGACCGTTCTTGCTTATTAATAAGTTTGTAGACATTATTGGTTATATTAGAGATGTGCCTGAAAAGCGAGATGATAAGATTGTTCATGAAAGATACATTTTCCTGAGAAGTGATGAAAGATTCTTAACCAAGTGTCGTTTTCATTATATTGTCCCTAAAGTTAAGTTAAATTATAATGATTTTGTCAATGCTATTTATGAAGCTATCGATAAAGAAGCTGCAGCAAGCGGTGATGAAGCGACTGATGAAGAAAATATTTATTTTAGCAAAACTTTTGATGAATTAATGGAAGAAGCAAAGAATATCTGGATTAAGGCAACAGTAGACCAAAAAGAAGCAATTATGACTATTTTAGAAAAGAATTTTGAAAAAACGATTAAATTTTCTGAAATTACATCAGAACAAAAGACTGAATTAGAAGACTCTCTTAGAGAAATTAAAGATAGTCTAAACTTTGACTAATTCTTTGGGGAGATAGCAATTATCTCCCCTTTTATTTTACTTATTTATAGGAGTGGCGGCGATTGAAAAAAATTATTGATACAAATGTTCTATTAGATTATCCACAAATTGTAGAAAAAGAAGACGATAATTTAATTGCTTTATCTGTTCTAAAAGAATTAGATGGACTAAAAAAGCATTTAAATAAAGAGGTTGCTGAAAAAGCACGGCGGGCGGCAGTTTATATTTCAAGAAATTTAGATAAATTAAAATGGGATTCGACTTATCGAGACAAAGTTGTGGATGAGCAGCTTTTAGATATTACAAAAGAAAACGATGGTATTCTTATTACAAATGATGTATATCTTAAAGTTCAAGCCATTATTAAAGGTATTAAAACTGAAGGATATGGTGATAAAGACGAATATAGCGGTGTAGCTTATTGGTCTCCAGATTTGGATAGCAATCTGTATTCTAAAGAACTGGAAGATGTCTATGAAAAAGGAATTGTGCCAGAAGGTCTAAAACTTAATTATAATCAATTTTTGATTGTTAAGAATAAGTATGAAAAAGAAATTGATAAATATGGAATTGAAGATTATAAAGACATCACCGCCTTTCGTTATGATGGGTTTAGACTTAATTTAGTTAAAGATACTTATGCTATTCATAATAAGTATATAGATACTTTAAGAGCAAGAAATACTGAACAGCAATGCTTACTTGCCGCACTATCTGATAGAGATAATAAAATTATTTATGCTGGAGGCTGTGCAGGTTCGGGTTATTAATTAGCTCCCTTATATAGTAATATATATTGAATAATGTGGTTAATTGCTGGAACGCCTAAATTAATGTTAATATGGTAATCAGCAGCTAAACCGTTTAGCCAACGGGAAGTTCAACGACTATTCCTTATGGAAGTAGATTTTTTAAATCCGAAAAACCACACTTCATTTCAATGAAGAAGATATAGTCTACTCCGACAAAAGTGTTAAAGTATCCTGAAAAGGACGGTATAAAGGAAAAGCTACATCTTAACAAATTTTGCTTTACAAGAATTAGAAAGAGGAAAAATTTCAAAAATTATTTATGTTCCAAATAACGCTTATACAAAAGACTCTTTGGAAGTAGGGACACTGCCGGGTGGAAGCGAATTGCTCGGCTAAAATTTAATGAATTGCGGGAATATTCTATAAAGAACATATTACTAAACAATAATAGGGAATATTATTGCGGTGATTTTAATAAAATCAGTATAGTAAAAAGATATGTTTTTGAACAATCCGCAGCGAAATTTCTTTTTTAAGAAAGACGTTCAACGACTATTCCTTATGGAAGTAGATTTTTAAAAATCGAAGTGTTAAAATTTATTTTTTAAAATAAGATATAGTCTAAAAGGATTTACTCCCAAAAATCAGTGGTCAAATTGGCCCGTTAATTGACTTAATCGGAATCGACAGAGTTCAAAATATGATTGAACTAGAAGAATTAGAAGTCGTTCCTATTGCTTCTATCAGAGGACGCAGTTTTTCAAATGCTATTGTTATTATCAATGAAGCACAAAACTTAACTGAATACCATATTAAGCTTTTGATTTCTCGTTGCGGCGAAAATAGCAGAATCTTTTTTGATGGTGATTTAAAACAAACAGACAGCTTAATTTTTAAAGATAAGAGTGGTTTAAAGTTATTGCTGAAATTAAGAGAATCTCCAATTTATTCTAAAATTTTTGCTGCGGTAAAGCTAAGAAGAATTGAACGTAGTTTAGTTGCTCAGGCGGCAGAATATTTGGATGAAATTTAAGAAAAGGATGTAATAAAAAAATGAAAGGAATCTATAAAATTACAAATAAGAAAAATGGGAAAAGTTATATCGGTCAATCAATTCATTGTGGCAAAAGATTAGATGAGCATTGCAAGGGCGACCAATATATTGACAAGATTATAGAAAAAGAAGGAATTGAAAATTTTACTTTTGAAATTTTAAAAGAAGTAGATATTATTAGCCAATTGTCTTATTGGGAAGATTTTTATATCCATAAATATGATACACTCGAACCGAAAGGCTATAATTTAAGATTAAATACAAATTTAACTTTTTCTAAAGAACAAGTTGATAAAAAAGAAAACTCTGTTATTGAAGATAACAAAGAAGAGAAGGATTATTATCAAAGAATATTAAGATTGAATAGGAATCCACTCTTCTATGATACAATTTTAATTTATTTATTATATAAAAAAGAACCAATCTCTATTGATAAATTAATTTTCTTATTTTCAAGTAAGGCACACAAAGGAACTACCGCAAAAGCGAATCAATCAATTAAAGAGTTATATAAAGAGGGATTAATAGAAATCACAGAGGATAAAAAATGTAAAATTGCTTTTCCTATTAAGTATTTAGGTTTGTCAGCATTCTTTAAAAACGAAAAAGTTATTTTAGATATGAAGACGGTTTATGGCAAATTATACATCTTTACATTAATAAACAATATTATGAATTATCCAGTTGATGCGAAAAAGTGCTTAAAATTCTATCCTAAATCCAATAAAGACGATTATAATTACAATAAAAGAAAAAGATACTATGAAAGAATTTTGCTAGAACTAAAACGTAAATGTCCTTATTTAAAAATAAAATAAAACAAAAAGGGAGAATTGAGAATTTTCTTGATTCTCCTTTTAAAATATGCTATAATAAATATAGAAAGAGAAAAGAGAGGTCGGTAAATATGAGAACTAAAATTACGCCGGAAATTGTAGAGCAAATTAATGAACTTTTAAAAGAAAAAACACAAAAAGAAGTGGCAGAAATTTTGAAACTAAGTCCGGCAACTGTAAGCAAATATTCAAATAAGAAGAAAGTTAGAAAAGAACTATCTCCCGAATTGATTAATGAAATAAATAAAAAATACAAAGAATACAAAAATCTATCTCGTGTAGCAAAAGAATTAAACATTTCATATGCTATTGCCGGAAAATATTTATCAGAAGAAAACAAAGAGTTAAAAAAGAAAAATTATGATGATAGAGATGCTTTGTTTTATTACATTATTAGACTTTTTGGAGTTAATTCAGAAGAAGAACCAGTAAGTGTTCATAATTTAACATTAATGAACCGAATGTTAAATCAAGGAATTTCTTATAAAGCCCAGCTTTTAACTTTGAAATACTTTTATGAAATTAAAAGAAATAGAGTAAAAGAAGAGTATAAAACAATCGGTATTATCACTTATGTTCTAAAAGATTCAATAAATTATTATAAAGAAAAGGCGGCGGAACAAAAGTTAATTGAAGAACAAATTAAAAAGCAATTAGAAAGAGACAGAATTGAAATTCCTTATAATCCATCTCAATTTTTGTATAAAAAGAGAAAGAAAAAGAAACAAATTGATTTAGATTCTATTGAATAATTTTGCTATTGTATCAATAATGTGTTATAATATTATTATAGAAAAGGAGTGATACTTATTGATTCAAGTTGATAGACATACGGTAATTCAAATTTTGGGTTCATTAATGGCACAGCCGTCGTTATTAAACGATACAGATAAATATTTATTAGAGAAAGATGATTTCCCACAAACAATGGATAAATACATTTTTTCAGCAATTTATAACTTGTATACACAAGGTGCTGAAGCTATTAGAACTGTTGATATTGTAAATTATTTAGACACCAATTCTAAAGCAAAAAATTTGATTGAAAAAGAAAATGGAATTAGTTTTTTACAAGATTGTGAAAACGAATGTGAGCCAAAAAACTTTAGTTATTATTATAATAATTTAAAAAAACTAAATTTACTAAAAGATTTACAAAGAACGGGAAAAGATGTTAGTGATATTTATTGTGAAGATGTTCTAAGTCCAGATTATAATAAAATTAATGACAAGTTTGAAACAATGACTCCTAATGACATTATTAATCTTTTAAAAAGTGAAGTGGCAAATTATGAAAAGAAATTCGTATTAAACAATCAATTATCTGAAAGTCGAGCTTCTGATAATATTAGAGATTTAATTAAGGAGTTAAAAGAAGAGCCAGAAGTTGGATGTCCATTACAGGGAGATATTTTTAATACCATTTGTCGTGGTGGCAGAAAAGGAAAAATGTATTTGCGTTCAGGCTCAACTAGTATCGGCAAATCAAGGCAAATGGTAGGAGATTGTTGCTGTATCGCTTATCCAATTAGATACGATATTAACAAAAATGAATGGGTTTCAACGGGAAATTGTGAAAAAGTGTTATATGTAATGACCGAACAAGACCCAGAAGAAATTAAAACAATGATTTTGGCTTATTTAACTGGTTATAATGAAGAAATATTTCTTTATGGAAATTATGCAGAAGAACACATGGAACGAATAAATGTGGCAATTTCTATTATGGAAAAATATAAAGATAACGTTCTATTCGCACGAATACCTGACCCAAGTTCAAGTGTTATTAAAAATCTATTCAGGCGATATAATTTACAATATGGTGTAGAAAATTTCTTTTATGATTATATATTCTCAAGTCCGGCAATGTTAGAGGAATATCGAGATTTGAAATTGCCGGAACACGTCTGTTTAAGATTATTTACAACAGCATTAAAAAATTTAGCAGTAGAACTAAATAGTTTTATTATGACTTCAACTCAAATTTCTGGAGATGACGACCCAAAGGGGGGATTCAGAGATTATAAGAAAGTCAGAGGGTCACGCTCGATAGCTGATTTGGTAGACGTAGGTTGTATCATGAGCCGACCAACAAGAGAAGAATTACAGCCATATTCAGAATATATTTTTAGTTTTGGAGAGCCGAATTTAGTAATTGATGTATATAAAAATCGACGTGGACGTTGGAATATGGTAAGAATTTTTTGTAAGAATGATTTAGGCATTTGTCGCCGAAAAGACTTGTTTATAACAGATGCTCAAGGTCGTATTTTAACTGATTTTAATTTAGCAAATTATTCTGTTTTAAAAAACGGCAGCTTTAATGATGAATTAAAATTGTATAATACTGGTGAAGTTAGTGATTCTTTATTAGAAAGCAGTTGTGCTATTGAACCAAAAGAAACTGAAAATTTAACTGCAGATGATATTAAAGAAGCTTTTGGAACTTTAGCTGAAAAGAAAGACTGGGATGATATGTTATGACATTAAAAGAATTAAATGAACAATTAACGCCGCAAAGGATAATTGAATTAGTTTATTCTTTAGGCGGCACAACTCATATTGAAAAAAAAGATTGTATTATTTTTCAAACTTTGTGTCATAATGAAAACCCAGAAGAAGCAAGTCTAAAATTGTATTATTACAAAAATTCCAAACTTTTTACTTGTTATACGCATTGTGGCGAATCTTTTGATATTTTTGGTCTTTTTGAAAGAAGATATAATTTATTAGGAATCCAATACGATTTTTACAGAGACATAGTTCTAAAAGTTGTTGATGATTTAAAAAAGAAAAATTATATTGAATCTTTTGACTACAAAAGTTATGAAACAATTTATTCTGATTTTCATAGACGTCGACCAGTCATTAATCTAAAAGAATATGATAGTGGCATTTTAAATTGTTTTATTAAATATTATACAAGTGAATGGCTAAGTGATGGAATCTCGAAGGCAGCAATGGATAGATATAATATTCTTTATTCCATTAGTCAGAATAAGATTATTATTCCACATTATAATATAGACGGTAAACTAATTGGAATAAGAGGTCGTTCATTGAATCCAGAAGACTTAAAAATAGGAAAATATATGCCTATTTCTGTTGGTGAAACAACCTATTCTCATCCATTAGGATTTAACTTGTATGGAATAAATAATGTAAAAGATAATTTAAAAAAATATAAAACGGCTATTCTTGTAGAGGGTGAAAAATCTGTTTTATTATATGAAACTTATTATGGCTCAGCGGCAAACATTTGTGTAGCAGCTTGCGGCAGTTCAATTCATCGTTATCAAATAGAAATATTAAAAAAAATTGGAGTAAATAGAATTATTATTGCTTTTGATAAAGAAGGTAAAGATTATAAAGAGAAACAAAAATATTATCAAAAATTAAAAGGCTATTGTTTAAAATTTAGTTCTTTATGTAAAATGGGGTTTTTATGGGACTATCAGAAACTGTTAGGGTTAAAAGACAGCCCTTTAGATAAAGGAAAGGAAACTTTTGAAAAATTATTAAGGAGAGCGATTTACGTTTGAAGTTTTTAAGAAGAACAAAGAAAGAAATTAATGAGAATTTTTTAGAAAATTTGTTAATTGACAGAGGAATTTTAGAAGATAACGAAGATTACAAGAATAGATATTTTAATCCCACAGTAAAAGAATTATTGCCGCCTGAGTTATTGGATAATATGGAAGAGGGAAAAGAGCTATTAGAGAAGCATATTAAGAACAATAGCACAATGTTAATCATCATGGATTCAGATTTGGATGGCGTAGCCAGTAGCACAATAATTTATAATTATTTATCAATGCTAAAAGTAAATGAGGGATATAAATATACTTTAAAGTATTCAATTCCAGAGGGTAAAGAACATGGTTTAGAAACAAAAATGGATTTATTTTTAAAAGATAGGGTTTGTGATTTAATCATAATCCCTGACGCTGGTAGCAATGACACAGAAGAATGTAAGATTCTCAAAGATTTAGGATATGATATTTTAATTTTGGATTAATTTGATGGTTCAAATAAAATTCCTCTAATTGCGGGAAACTCCTTAGAGCTTTAACTACTAAGTATTAATAGTAATATTGATATGGCAATGCTGAAAGGCAAAGAGATAGTAAAAAGGTTAAAGATTGGACAATCCGCAGCGAAATTTCTTTTTTTGAGAAAGACGTTCAGAGACTATATGGGGAACAGTGAATACACTGAAGAGATAGTCCAATCTCTTCATATAATTTAATGGAGGAACAATGTAATTTTAAATTATATGTATAAAGATACTATTAAATAGTGCTTTATAGCGAAAGCAAGAGTATAAATACATCACCTTAGTTCTGACTATTGTCAAAATGCTATAGTAATCAATAATCAATTATCAAAAAACTATTCCAATAAAGCGTTAAGTGGTGCTGGTGTAGTTTATAAGTTTTTGAAATATTTTGAAAGTAATAAAGAAACTAAATTTGCTGATGCTTTTTTAGATTTAGTTGCAGTTGCTCATGTTGCTGATTGTATGGATACTAACACTCTTGAAAATAGATATATCAACAAAGTTGGGCTGTCTAATATTTTTAATGAGGGGCTTAGAGCATTAATTAAACAGCAAGCATATTCATTATTTCGGATGAAATCAGAGGATATTACAGAAGAATTTTTAGATAATTGCCGTCTTACACAAACTCAAGTGGCATATTATATTGCTCCATTAGTAAATGCTTTAATTCGAGTGGGAAATCAAAATGAAAAAGATTTATTATTTAAAGCTTTTACTGAAGTTTATAGTCTTGAAGAAATTCCGTCAACAAAAAGAGGACATAGCAATGAGACAGAAACAATTGCTGAACAAAATGCTAGAAATTGTGCGAATGCTCGTGCTAGACAAAATAAAGAAAAAGAAAAAGCTGGAGAACTTTTAGATATTCAAATTATTGAAAATTGTTTAGATGAAAATCAAATTTTGGTTTTACATGCCGATGATTTAAACGTTTCCACAACACTAACTGGACTATGTGCTACTGAAATTGTATCACGTTATAAAAAGCCAGTTTTATTAGGTAGAACGAATTCAGAGGGATTGTTTAGAGGGTCAGTAAGAGGAGTATCAAATTGTGAACTTACAGATACTAAACAATTTTTGTTGGACAGCAATTTAATGGATTACGCAGAGGGACATTCACAAGCATTTGGCTTTTCCATTAAAGAAAAAAATATCCCAAAATTATTGCAATATGCTAACACAAAACTTTCAGAAATTAATTTTAACGAAGGTGTTTATGAAGTTGATTTTATTGTTGCGGGCAACTATTCTAAACTTAATGATTTAATTTTTGATTTAACAAAAAATGATGGAGAAAGTTTTGGGCAGTTTAATCCAGAGCCAAAAATTTTAGTAAAAGATATTACTTTAAATAAAAAGGATATTAGAATTGTTGGTGCGGCAAAAAATGTTATTAATTTTACTTTTAATAATGTTAAGTATGTGATGTTTAAGGCAGAAAAAATTATTGATGAGATTAATGGACTAGATAATAAAATTAATTTAACTGTTATTGGAACACCTAATAGAAATGAATATATGGGTAATGTATCGCCGCAAATTATGATTTCTGATATTGAAATAAAAGAAGATAATTATTTAAGTTTTTGACTTTTGGAATAAAATGTGGTATAATACTGATAGAATTAGAGAAAGGATAGAATTAGAATGGAAAGACAGAAACATGGCTTTATTTTTGAGGATTATATCATTAACGAATATAATTTAACAAAAGAAATAAAATATACTGGCATTTATGATGCTTACACGAAAGATGGCATTCCAGTTCAAATAAAATTAGAGAAGTATAATTCAGATATTGAAATGGCAGATATTTTTAGAAATTCTCAAGTGAATAGTGATTTTATTTTAATAGTTGGCTTTTGGAGTGAAGATAAAAATAATATTGTTGAACAAAGAATCGTTTATTTTACAAAAGAGACTTATCTCTCTTTTTTCAATTATGAGCTTCTAAAAGAATTTGAAAGTTTTTTAAAAGAAATGACAAATGATTATTCTGACGATATTAAATGGAAAAGTCAAATTGCTCTTTTTAAAAAAGAATGGCAGCAAAAGACTCTTAATTTTATTAGACCACGTTTCAAAAGAGACCACAAGAAGCAAAAACGAATTCAATGTGCTATTAATAATAAAGATTTTCATGACTACATAAATCAAGTTGGTGAATATACATGGGAATAACAAAAAGTAATAAGCAAAAGGATTTACTAGATAAATTTTATACAAAAAAAGAAGTAGCAAAGGAATGTGTTGATTTTTTACAAAAACATATTGATTTAAAAAGCTATGATTTGATAATTGAACCATCTGCCGGAAACGGAAGTTTTTCAAATTTATTTAAGAATTGTCTTGCTTATGATATATCTCCAGAAAATGATAAAATAATTAAACAAGATTTTTTACTACTAGACAAAAGCTTTACAAAAGATAAAAGAGTTTTAATAATTGGTAATCCGCCATTTGGACAACAAGCAAAAGAAGCTTTCCTATTTATAAATGAATGCTCTACTTTTGCTGAAACAATTGCTTTCATTTTACCTTTATCCTTTAAGAAAAAAAGTTATATAAATAGGATGCCGCCATATTTCATTTGTATAGGAGAAAAAATCTTAGACAAAAATTCTTATACTTTTTACGAACAAGAATACTCTTTACCATGTGTATTTCAAATTTGGCAAAAGAAAAATACCAAAAGAAAGAAATATAAAATAAAAACAAAAACAAAATATTTTAATTTTACCACTAAAGATAAAGCTGATTTTAGAATACAAAGAGTTGGAGGCAATGCTGGAAAAGCTAGTCTAGATTTGAATTATGCTGATAGCAGCAATTATTTTATAAAGAATAATACAACTATTGATACAAAAGAGTTAGTAGAAGAAATTAACAAAATACAATATGAAGAATTAGGTTGGACTTGTGGGCCAAAATCTTTGTCAAAAGGCGAACTAATAGAAAAAATAGAAGAAAAGATTAGTGTTGATTTTAAAGGAATAATGTGATATAATATTATTATAGAAAGGTGAGAAAGACACCAATAAAATAGGAGGCTATCATATGAATGAAGGATTATTACTAAAAAGAACAGAAGAGTTCATGGTTAATACCGAAGAAGAAGCTAAAGCATTAATTGAGAATGCCAAGGCTAAGCAGTTAGAAGGTGGATATGAATTAACATCTTATTCATCTACTAAGAAGTGTAAGAAAGATGAAAGTTGGGTAATTGTTAAGTTAGTAAAAGTTTATTAATTTTACTGGCGAGAAAAGGCTATTGGCTTAATCGCTGATAGCCTTTTTTTAATGGAGGAATGAATTTTGAATGATTTAAAAAAAACCGAACATTATTCAAAGAATCCTTTATTGATTGATAATTTGACTGATTTTATTCCGGCAACTGCAAAAATAGTTGAACCTTTTTATGGAGATGGAGATTTAGTCAAAAACTTTAATGTATCTGAGTATTATGATATTAATCTCGGAGGCGAACATAAAAGAGATACTCTACTATCGCCGCCAGACTATCAAGGAAAGTGGATAATTACAAATCCACCGTATTTAGCAAAAAACAAAACAAAAGAAAAAAAGTATTTTTTAGACAATGATTATGATGATTTATATAAAGTTGCTCTTTCTACTATGCTTCAGGCGGAAGGAGGAATATTAGTTATCCCAATTAATTTTTTCTCTGATAGTCGTTCTAATAAAATTAGGAATATCTTTTTAACAAGATTTAAAATAGAAAGAATAAATTATTTTGAAGAGCAAGTATTTGAAAAAACTGCATACAATGTTTGTTCTTTTGCTTTTAAGAAGCATTCAAGTAATGATACTCAAAGAATACCTTTTATAATTTACAATAGCAAAAATGAAACGAAAGAAAATGAAATGATATTAAAAAAAGGATATAATTATAGGTTTGGCGGCGAGTTCTTTGATAAATTAACAAAAGTAAAAAATATCTTTTCAAGAATTACAGAGAATAATATCAAAAAGCCAACAAAAATAAACATAGTCTGTATTGATAAAAAGAATGAACCATTACATTTTTATTATTCTGAAAGCCCTTATTATGGGAAAGATTCTGATAGAAATATAGCTACTCTTTCCTGTAATTACGACTTAGAAGACAATCTCCAAAAAGAAATTATTAAAAAAGCAAACTCTATTATTCAAAAAGCTAGAAAAGATTATAACAATATTATATTAACCAATTTTAGAGATAGAAACAGAAAGAGAATAAGCTTTCAAGAGGCTTATCAAATTGCTTCTTTAGCATTCTGGGAGGTGTATAACTATAACAAAAAACGATAAGTATTATACAAAACTCGATATAGCAAAAAGGTGTATTAATTTTACAAAAGAACATATTCCAAATTTTAATGACTATATTCTCTTAGAACCCTCAGCTGGAAATGGAAGTTTTTCATCTCAATTACAAAATTGTGAAGCTTATGATTTATATCCAGAAAACCAAACTATTAAAAAGTTAAATTTTTTAGACTATCAGCCGGATTTAAATAAAGAATATATTGTAATTGGGAATCCTCCTTTTGGGAAACGTTCAAATGATGCTGTATTATTTTTTAATAAATCGGCAACTTTCGCTGATTATATTGCTATGATTTTTCCTGTTTCTTTTATGAAATGGAATATTCAAAAGCAATTAAATGCCACCTACAACTTAGTCGATTATTTCTACTTGCCCGAAAATTCTTTTTTAGAAAGCAGTAAAGAATATAAAATAAGAACAGTCTTTCAGATTTGGGCAAAAGAAAGACTATGTTCAATAAATAAAAGATTAACCTCGCCGCCAAAAACTAGTCATAAAGACTTTTTAATTTGGCAGTATAATGCTACTTCACAATCTTTTAATAATGTTTATGAAGATTGGGATTTAGCAGTGTTTAGACAGGGTTGGCATGATTATAATCAACTATTTTACCTTAAAGCTAAGAGTGAAGTTATAGAGAGAATGAGAAATGGTCAGCAATTCTTTTTTATAAAATTTTTGAATCAAAAAGCAGAAGAAATAATATTAAAAATGGACTTTAATAGTTTGGCGGCAAGAAATACTACAATTCCGGGTTTTGGAAAAGGAGATTTTGTTAGCTATTATGAAGAATTGAAAAAGTGAATAATTAGGAGTATAATTAATATAGAGAATAAAGAGGTGATAAAAATGGTTGGGATAAAAGAACTTCTTAGATTTGATACTCATGCTCATAGTGAATATTCAAACCTACGTCTGCTTGATAGTATTAATAAAATTCCAGATATGATAAAAACTGCGAATAATCTTGGGTTAATAGGTATAACACTTACAGACCACGAATGTTTAAGTGGGCATATCGAGTTATTAGAAGAGGAAAAAAGATTAAAAAAAGAAAAGGTAATTCCAGAAAACTTTAAATGTGCTTTAGGGAATGAAATTTATTTAGTAAAAGATAAAAAAAATATAGAAAAGTATTTTCACTATATATTAATAGCAAAGAATAATCAAGGACATAGAGCATTAAGAGAGTTAAGTTCTATTGCTTGGTATAATGGTTTTTCTTCAAGAGGTATGTATAGAGTTCCTACAGAGATGTCAGATTTAGAACAAATAGTTAAAAAATATCCGAATAGTCTAATTGCATCTAATGGGTGTATCGGCGGTTATATAGGTAATAGAGTGTTGAGCTTAATAAAAGCTGAAGAAAAAGGTCTGTTAAAAGAAATAAATAGAATTAAAAAAGATATTGATGATTTTTTAAAATGGAATATAAAATTATTTGGAGAAGACTTTTACTTTGAAATCGCCGCAGGAAATTCAGAAGAGCAAAGAGCCTTCAATAAAAGGATAAAAAGTATTGTTAAAAAGTATAATTTAAAAATAATAATTGGTTCTGATGCTCACTATCTTACTTCTAAAGAGAGACCTCTTCATAAAGCCTATTTGAATTCTAAAGAAGGCGAGCGGGAAGTTGACCAATTTTATTGGGACGCACATTTTATGGACA
The DNA here is from genome assembly GCA_937895935.1 of uncultured Clostridia bacterium. Lineage (GTDB taxonomy): Bacteria > Bacillota > Clostridia > Christensenellales > UBA1242 > HGM11367. Next base: position 32,351 of record CALBKX010000015.1, on the reverse strand, counting down.
ATAAGGAAATATATAATAATATCTCTGATTTCTACAGCTTAGAAGAGTTTGAACAAATTTGTAAAAATTCAATGGAGATTTATAAAAAAATTGAAGGATACAATCTTTTTAAAAAGCCTATTATTCCAGAAGTAACAGTAAAGGATTATCTTAAAAAAGAAGAGCTTAAAGACTACCCCACTCTTTCTTATTTATTAAAATCGGATGAGATACAAGAAAGATATTGGATAAATGAATGTTTATCTTCTTTAAAAAGAATAGGCAAATGGAACAAAAAGTATCTTACTCGATTAGAAACAGAAGCAGATGTTATTCGAGTAATTGGAGAAAAATTAAACAATGTTTTGTTTAAATATTTTAATACTTTTAAACATTATATTGATTTATTTTGGGACTGCGGTTCTGTTTTATTAAGTGGTAGAGGTAGCTCTGTTTGTTTTCTGTCAAATTATTTAATGGGAATAACTCAATTAGACCCAATAAAATGGAATTTGAAATATTGGAGATTTTTAAATAAGGAAAGAATTGAATTGCCCGATATTGATATAGATTTGTCTCCATCAAAAAGAAAGATGATTTTTGAAAAAATTAGAGGAGAAAGAGGAGAACTAAATCTAATTCAAGTATGCACTTTCGGAACTGAAACATTAAAAAGTGCAATTAATAGTGGATGTCGTGGGTATCGTTCTAAAGAATATCCTGATGGATTGCCGATAGAAACAGCACAATATTTAAGCAGTTTAATTCCAAAAGAACGTGGCTTTTTACCGCCATTAAAAGACGTGTTATATGGGAATGAAGAAAAAGGGACTAAACCTATAAAAAGTTTTATAAATGAAATAGAAAAATATCCGGGTCTTTTAGAAATATTGGAAGCTATAGAAGGATTAAAGAACAAAAGAGGACAACACGCAAGTGGAGTAGTATTATATAATAAAACTCCATTTGAGACAAATGCTCTTATGCGTAGTCCAAATGGCGATTTGACAACTCAATATGACCTCCACACTAGTGAAAAATTGGGTAAATAACATTGCCCACTAACGCTTAATTATAAAAAATAAAGTGCTATTAGCAGAGAGAATAAGTCTCATAAGTAAAAAATACTAATAGTGCTTCGGGGAAACCTAAACCTTAAAGGCATGGCAATCACCGAACTAAAAAGTATTAAAGTTATTTATTTCTTTAAGTTCTTGAAATAAGGGTACAAATAATATTCAAAGAAAGGAGGTGAAAAACGTGTATATTTATCAAATAACAAATTTAATAAATAATGAAATTTATAAAATGTATCCTTATTTAACACCCACATCTGTTAGAGATGTCATCAACGGAAAAACTTGGACTTATTTGCTTTAATGCTAAAGTGTATCGACTATCTACGTTAAGTAGAGTATGGTAAAACTAAATTTGCCAGATACAGCGTTTCAATTTAAATAATTGATAAGATATAGTCAGACCCATTAGAAATAATGGAATTTTACGGATGTTAAATATGATTTCTTGGTAACAGAAGTATGTGATAAAATTACAATCTGTATTGAGCAACTAATTAAATATGGTTATTTAAATAAAAATAAAAGTCTAAGAGAAATTTATAATGAAGTCTTAAATCCAGAAAATATTGATTTGAATGAAGAAAAAATTTGGAATAAAATTGCTGATGGTTCTATTATGGACTTATTTCAGTTTAGCACAGATGTAGGATTATCTGCCGCAAAAGTCATTAAACCAAAATCTCCAAATGAATTAGTCAGTGCAAATGCTCTAATGAGATTGGCAGGAGAGAAGGGGAAAGAACGTCCATTAGACAGATATTGTAGATTAAAAAATGACATGAATCAATGGTATAATGAATTAAAAGAATGGAATTTAACCGATGAAGAAATTAAAATTATTGAGCCATATTATCTACCCAATTATGGTGTTCCAGCTTTACAAGAAGATTTAATGGAAGTATGCATGGATAAAAACATCTCTCATTTTACATTAACCGAAGGGAACATGGCTAGAAAGGTGGTTGCAAAAAAGATTATAAAAAAAGTCCCCAAATTGAAAGAAAAATTTGTAAGTCAATGTCCTAATCGAAATTTCGGTGAGTATATTTGGGAAACAGTCATGCTACCACAGATGAGCTATTCGTTTTCTCGCCCACATTCCCTTGCGTACTCTTTTATTGCGATTCAAACAGTATTATTAGCAACTCATTTTCCAGAAGTCTTTTGGAATTGTGCTTGTTTAATTGTCAATGCTGGTGGAGCAGAATTATTAAATGTATCTGATGAAGAATCAGAAGATAAAAAGAATAAAACGGTGAATTACGGGAAAATAAGCACAGCAATTGCCAATTGCAAACAGCATAATATAATCGTAAAACCACCGAATATAAATACATCTGAACTAATTTTTTCACCATCTGCTGAAACAAATTCTATTTTTTATGGGATAAAGGGATTAAATAGAATCGGCGACCAGTTAATCTATGAAATCATCAAAAATCGTCCATATACTTCTATTGATGATTTTCTTTCAAAAGTAAAAGTAAATGTAGTTCAAATGATTTCTTTAATAAAATCTGGGGCTTTTGACTGTATTTGCGATAACAACAGAGAAAAAGCTATGGATGATTATATTAATTCCATTTGCGGCAAAAAATCAGTTATTAATTTAAGAAATATGAATATGCTTATTGAAATGAATTTAATTCCTAAAGAATATGATTTTTATAGAAAGTTGTTTAACTATAACAATTATTTAAAAACATTAAGCAAAGGGAACAATTTTATTTTGAATAAAAGAGCTATTGATTTTTATTTAGCCAACTTTGATGAAGAATTTCTAGTTGATTTAGTGTTAAGTGGTGAAAATAGTTCGGCGGCATTAGATAAAAAAACATGGAAAAAGATTTACGATAAAAAAATGTTAGCATTCAAGAACTATTTAAAAGAAAATCAAGATGAAATTTTGGCGGCAGTTAATACGAAATTATACAATAGTTATCATGATAAATATGCCAAAGGAAATATTAGTAAATGGGAAATGGATTCTGTTGGTTTCTATTTTCATCCACATGAATTACAAAATTTACAAAATGATAGATATAATGTTTCTAACTTTTTTAATTTACCAGAACAACCAGAAGTAGATTTTAAATGGACAACTAAGAATGGAAAAGAAATTACAACATATAAATTAAGACGAATTGCCGGAACAATTATTGATAAAAATAAAGACAAATCAACAATTACTGTATTAACTGTTGATGGTGTTGTTAAGGTAAAAATTTGGAAAAATCAGTTCCCTATTTGGGACAGACGTATAATTTCTATTGACCAAAAAGGAAATAAACACGTTCTTGAAGAATCTTGGTTCACAAGAGGCAATAAGATAATTATTACTGGTATTAGAAGAGAGGATGTTTTTGTTCCAAAGGTTTATAAGAAAACACTTTATCCACTGTTCCAAAGAATTGATAAGTTAAGCGATGATGGAGAAATTTTAGAATCAGCAGTAGAGAGAATTGAAAGTGAAATTTAAGGGGTGATGAAATGGCGAGAATCGGCGTTTATGATTTGGATTGGCATTATGGCTTCTACAAGAAAAAGATTTTTAATTTAGATTTAATGAAAGTTTTTAATTATTATTGGAAAAAGGGAGATATTGTAAATTTTATCTCCCCTCAAGATTCTGATTTAAATAGATATAGTGCCATTTATTATTTTAAAGATAATCCTAATTTAAAATTGCCAAATAAAATTAAAATTACAAGCAATTCTTATTTAAGAGGATATGGCTTTTATAATTGTTATAAGCCTTTACGGCGAGATGTTTTAGATACACCGCCAACTTTTATGCCTTATGAATTTTTAGAATTACCTAAAACAACGGGGTATTTGTCTAATAGCATTAAAAAGAATTCTTACATTCGATTAGAAACTGAAGATTATTCTTTTTATAAACCGGATTCTAAAATTATTTATATAGCCGATTATAATGCTTTTAGATTAGACAATTTGAATAAACTATTAAATGATAAAGACATTAAATATTATTTTGTTTGGCCAATTATTTGTGATACCAAAGAACGTTATGAATCTTGCAAAGAGCTAACAAAAAAATCAAATCGGCGATTACAGATTAATTTTACTTTTAATTATAATTTTATACTTAATAATAAGGGATATAATAATATTTATCCCATTCATCAAAAGGAAGAAACGAAAGAACAAGATTTATTTAATATAGTCAATGCCGCAATTGCTTACAAGAAAGAAGGATTACCATTATTCTTAATGACTGGCGACGCTGATAACAAGAATTTTTATAATCAATTAGTGGTTTGGGCACGCTACACAAAACCAATTAGCTTTTATGATTTTTGTTCAACTGATGAGAAAAAGATAAAAATTTATAATGCCGCCACATTAAATAATTTAGAATTAAACAAGCTGTTGAGAACAAAGATTTGATTTTAGCTTTAAATCATGTTATAATATTAATAGAGAGGTGAGAGAAATGACCAAGTTTGAACTAATGTCTAAAAAGGCAGAAAAACAAAAAGAACTAGAAGAATTAAAACTTGATACTTTTGTTCTTAATGATAAGATTAAGGGCATTATTAATGAAATTAATTTAATCAATCAACTATTGGAGGAAGAAAAATATGAAGACTGAGGATATGGCAATTAATATTTTTGATGAAAATGGCGGATTAAGAGATAAGGAAACGGTCTTAAAAGAAATGGCTAAAGTTTACGATGATTTAGCAGAAGAACAGAAATCTATTGAAAACGAATTTTCTTCTTCTGATTTATTCACAACTCCCGAATTACAAGTAGACATTAGTAAGACTTTTGAAACTCATGACTTCTATTGTAGAAATATTTATATTACTGAGGAAATCACTGATGAACTTTGTTTAGGTGCTTGTAAGGCAATTGATTTCTACGAAGATACTGATAATAAAGATGGTATTTCAGCAGAAGAAAGAAAGCCAATCAATATCATCATTCATAGTTGCGGTGGCAGTATTTTGGCAGCTTATACTTTGATTGATAAAATGAAGACATCATCAACACCTATTAATACTATCACTATTGGCGAAGCCGCTTCGGCAGCTTGTTTAATTGCTATTAGTGGAACTAAGAGATTCGCTAATAAACACAGTTCTTTTCTTATCCATCAGGGACAGGCAAGCATTAGTAATGAAGCAGGTAAGGTAGTTGACTGGTTGAAATATTATGATGATACAATTTTAAAGCAAATGAAAGAACATATTTTAGAAGATACAAAAATTTCTAAAGCAGATTATGACAGCAAAGTTAGAGAAGACTGGTATTTAACTGCTAACGAAGCATTAAAGTATGGACTTATTGATGAAATTATTGGGGGCTAAGAAATATGAATGTTAATGTAAAAGAAAAGCTAAAGAAGCTATCTGTTTCAGATTCCGGTATTGATTCCATTATGGAAATTATGGATTTGCCGGACAAGCAATTTGATGCTATGTTTCCAGAGTTAAAGAAAGCAATTGGTGAAATTTATGATGATGAAGTAGCGGTTGAAAAGACATTGAATGATATGAGAAAATTAAACGTTTCTCGTGCTCAATTTGCCCAAGAAGCTGAACAGTTAAAAACTTTAATTAATGATATTGAAAATGATAACGCTTTATCTAAGAACAAGAAAGAACTATTAACTACTGTTCTTTATGAAGCAGTAAAGCTAACTGAAATGGCAATTGAAAATCCAAGAGAGAGAATTGTTGTTAAATATGTTAAGGTAAATGAAAACGCTAAGATTCCCACTTATGCTCATGATTCAGATGCTGGTGCTGATATTTATGCCACTGAAGATGTGGAAATTAAGCCGCATGAAACAGTAATTATTAAGACAGGACTTAAAGTAGAAATTCCAGAAGGTTATATGATTAACTTTGTTCCTCGTAGCGGAATGAGCTATAAGACACCATTACGGATTCCCAACAGTCCCTCGATTATCGATAGCCACTTCAGGGGGGAGATGGGTGTTATCATGGAAAACACCGGAAATTTAACTCAAAAGATTTCTGCTGGAGACAGAATTGCTCAAATGCTTATTATGCCAGTTCCTATGATTCACTTTAAGGAAGTTGAAGAACTTTCAGAAACAGATAGAGCAGAAGGTGGATTTGGTTCTACTGGAGTCAAGAGTTGATTTAATTGAGTAAGCTAACATATGAAGACGTTAAAAAAGAAATAGAAAAAAGAGGTTGGGAATTAATCTCAACCTCTTATATTAATTTAGATTCTGATTTAGATTTAAAATGTCCTGCTGGGCATTTCAATGTTTTTTCTTTAAAGCAATGGCGGCATTGCGATTGTCCAACTTGTAAAGAAAATCCTTTTTATAACATGGATACGAAGCCAGTAAGAAAAAAAGGTTTTAGAGTTTTAGGACTAGACCAAGCAACTATTACAAGTGGATGGGCAATTTTTGATGATAAGGATTTAATTAAATATGGCAAATATACAACCAATGGATTACATTCTACTGAAAGAATTGCTCAAACAAAAGGATTTGTAGCTTCATTAATTCAAAAGTGGAAACCATCTTTAGTGGCTTTAGAAGACATACAATTACAAAAATATGGTAATGGAGAAGGTGTTTTGGTCTTTAAAAAATTAGCACATTTACAAGGTGTTTTAAAAAACTATTGTTATGAATGCGGCATTCCGTTTGTAGTCGTTTCATCAAATACATGGCGAAATGTTGCTGGTATAAAAGGTCGCTCAAGAGCTGATAGAAAAAAGAATGCCCAATTACTTATTCTAGACAATTATGGTGTAGCGGTTTCAGAAGATGAAGCAGATGCTGTTTTAATTGCTAAGTGGGCGGCGGAAACGCAAAAACCAAATGAAATTATTAATTTCTAAAAAAATAAAGGGAGTAGATTTATTTTCTACTCCCTTTTCTTTATGCTTATTTAACTTTGTAGGCACACCAAATATACTTGTCTATAGGATAAAAAGTATCATAGCAAACGGTGTCAATAACACAAGTTATATGATTTGGCATTGTTATTAGCCATGTGCCAGCTAAATCTAAATCAATAAAATCTTGTAATGTGTATACACCTTTGGGTAAAGAAAAGTCTTGAAAACGTTCTTTGAGATATTCATTAATAAATTGTATTTCGGAAAACGTAATCCCTTTCATTCTCGCATACTCCGACAATTCTATATATGTTTTATCCCAACTTTTACCCGTGGCTTTTGAAATTGCCCGGACAGCACAATCATCAACATTTCTTCCTAAAGGATTAGCATTATAATATTGAAACATTATAGATTTTTCATTTTATCAATATGTTTACGAACGATTTCTTTTTCTTGTGCCGTTTCAGCATAATCGTATAGACATTCTATCATTTTATGAATTGCATCCATAACCATATCAATACCATCTTCAATTCTTGTGGAAGAATCGCCTTTTCTATATCTACCACGATTCATATTGTATGTGTCCATCTCATCTCCAAGTCTGTCAAAATAACGCTTCATTGGTCCGAGATTTTCATACTCGTGGCTTCTGTCGGAATCCCATTTTTCAATTTTCCATGCGTCTCTATCTCCCATATAACGTCCTCTACTATCACGTCTTTGGGCATCATAAGAGCCGCCAGTCTGACAGTCATAATAATCTGCTTCTTTAATGTCTTTATAAATATCAATTAGCTTGAAAGTAGTATCAAGATTAGAAGAGGATAGACCTTTATCTGCGATGTTTTCTAATTCTTTTTCTACTCTTCCTAATAGTTTGTCCATTATTGTTTATCCCTCCTCTTCAACCTGTAGTCTCTGTTGTAGTTGTGATTGGTAATGACCCTGAATGTTTACAATTAAAACAATTTACTGGGCCAAGTAGCTTAAATACTCCATTTTGAATATTTGTAAATACTTTAGTTGAATATCTGCGTCTTGATGTAATCTGACAAGCATTTACATTTGTGCAATTACAATTAACTAATGGATAAGTTGTTGTTCCTGTGCCAATAGTAATAACAACGCTAGCATTAATTGTGGTTGCTTCTGGAATGTCTTGAGCAATTACAAGACAATATTTTTGTCCATTATTGTAGCTACCAGATGGTAAATTAATTGTTAATTGATTGTCAGCAAAAGTAATGGCTTGTGAGATAATTAAATTGTCGCATAGTGCTTTTGTAGTAGGACAACTCATTAATTATCCCTCCTAATTACATACAGCCGCAACCAGTATTATTTGGATAAGCACCCATAGAGAAAGGAGCGTTCACAGCAAAAGCAGGAACAGGTGTGGGGTTTAACTTATTCACGATTGTGCTCGTCTGAGAGAGCTGAGATAGCTGTAGTTGAGCAGACTGTAATTCGGTTCTTAGAGAATCAAGTTCATTCTGAGTTAGATAATTTATAATTCTATCAGTATTCTTATCAGCATTAGTGATAATATCACAAGTAGACTGGGCTAAAGCGTATTTTAGATTTTCCTGTCCTCTACCTAAATCGCAGCAGCAAGAAGCTAACTGATTCTGAATGTTATTAAAGCCTGTCTGATTTGCGAAATTAGAATTCATGATACTTTCACGAGTTTCGCAGCAACAGTCTTTCATGTTGTAGTTTGTCTGAGCAATAGCATTCTGAATGCCGTTAAAGCCAGAGCATAGAGAATTTTGAATACCATTTATGCCAGCATTAATATCTGACTGAATAGCATTACCAGTTTGATTGATAGTGTTCTGAACGCCATTGAAGCCCTGTAGATTAGCAATAGCATTAGCATTTGCCGTCTGACTAATAGCATTACCCAAGTTAGAAATACCTAAGCTTGTGGAATAGAAACCATCACACAAACCATTTTGAACGCCACGAATGCCATTATCTAACTGATTAAAGTTAAAGGCATCAGTAAGGCTCTGCTGGGTCGCTGGAGTGCAACAATTATTATACCCACTATTGCCGCCAAAAAGACCACCACCAGCAGGAACGAACACGGTATTTACACCTCCATCATTATTTCCGTTATTGTTTCCACCACGATTGCCCCAACCAGCAAAAGCAAAGAATAGAATTAGAATGATTACCCCAATTTTGTTATCGTATAGGTTTTTTATCCTATACTTCTATTGCTTCATATTCGCAATAGTTCAGCATATCTTTTCAACTCAGTGAGTTGTTGCGGTCTCTTGGTAGCATTATTGCAGCTACTATGCTTTGCTCCTGACTTATTGATAAGCCTTCGGTTCGGATTAGCATCTCAGCTTTCCCGCTTAATACCGCAATTTTTCAATATAGGTCGCCCTATAAAGTGGCAAGTATCTTACCAAGCACCTTGACCGCCATTTAGGAAGCCATCACCATTCGTAGTTCCATTCTTGTTCTGGAGAGCTAGAGCGTCTGCTACACTGAGTCCGTTTTCTCCCATTGTTTAATTCCTCCTTTTAAGTATAAATTTATTATTTCAGCATTGACATAAGATTGTTCAATTCTTTTTGAAAATTCATGCCACGCTGATTAAAATAGTTTTCAGCAATTTTATTTACATTTTCCATATCATTATTTTGAGCATATTTAATTAAATCATTAATCATAGGGTCATTAATATTATTACCTTGAATCATTGACATAACTAATTCTTGTGGATTTCTACCTTTCAATAAACCAATTAAATTCATAGGATTCATCATAATTTCCACTCAACTCCTTTTTCATTTTGATTTGGTTCTAATTTTTGTTTTAAAATGTTCTGAATTTCAAACACTTTTCCCTCAATGGATTGAAATCGACTATCATATTTTTTAAATTGTTTAATAATTTCATTGTTATTGTTATTTTCTTTTGTTTGCTCATCTTGCTGTTGTGGAGCGGAATTATCATAAGGCGTAATTTTATAAGCCCAGAATAAAGGATTTCCGTTCTGTAAAGATTTTATATACATAAATCCTTCGTTAAGGCATAAAGCTACTGACATGCCGCCACTTACTGGGACATTTGCCACCTCTAAAGTGGAATTAATATTATAAACATTTCCCTGTGGTTGCGGGAATAAAGGTTGAATATTCTGCTGTTGGAATTGCGGCATATTATTGCTTGCCGCCTGCTGTTGCTGATATTGTGGTTGTGTATTAAAGTTATAAGCCATTACCACTTTCACCTCCGTTCAATTAATTTGTAGATTTGTCAAGACTTTAGAACAATAAAAAAGGACAAGACGTAAAAATTTCTGCGTTTTAAACAGAATGCGTCTTGTCCAATTTGTTAACTTTTTATGAATGGTTCTAATATTTCTAATTGTTCTAAAGTCAAATCCAATTCTTCTAGTTCATCGAAAGAGAAAAAAAGGTCGGGCAATTGAACCTCAAGATTATTCATTTTATTCATAAGTAAATAGCACTCGGTAATTTTATCTTCTTTAATCTTATAGCCGCCGGATTCGTTCATTTTTGGAATACCTCTATCGTCTTTTTCTAAAAACGGTTCACAATTTAATTGAATTTGTTCTTGATAAATTTCTTGTTCATTTTTAATTGCTTTATGAATTTTGATTAATTTATATTGAGTTTTAATATTGAACTTTTCTTTTGATAAAGAAAGAATTAAGTTTTCAATTTTTTGAATTTCAGTTCTTTTAATTAGCACTTGTATCACTCCAATATCCTGTATTACCAACACAGCCCAAAAAATTATCTAATGGAATACTGAAAGAAGGAGAATTACTATGACTTGGTAATTGCTTTGCTATAATTTTCTGTTCTAATTCACTTTCTACTTTAGCAGAATTAGTATTATATCCAGAGGGACTATAACCATAATTATAAAAAGGGCCTTCATTTGCTATTTTTACACATTTGTCTACTGTAATATCATATAAGCCGGGATTACAAATGTTTTGTTTAACTTTTTCTTTAAATTCATTTATGGTGTAGTTCATACCAGAAACTTTTGAAGTGCTAATAGAATTGCCGCTCCAGCCATAAAAGCCACCGTTTTGCAAAATACTCATAATGCTATTGCCCGGATTGACTGCTTTTGTAAACCAACGTCTTCTTATAAGTTTAGCATAAAGCAAGCACCCACTTCTAGAAGCTTCTACACCATCTACACTAAGTGGAATTTCACCTAAAATACAGTTGCAGGCGTTGTTTAACTCTTCATCAGTAATTGGAATTGTATCTTTATAATAGCCCTCAGGAGCATTGCCTGTTCCAATAGAACCATTAACACTACCTTCCATTTTTATAGGCTTTTGTAGGCAAACCATATAAGAAAGGCATGGATAAACGGTATAAATACTAGAGGGGTCAGGTTGTTGCGGAACATAGCCATTTTCACAACCAACAATACTACCATTACAATAAACGGCTTTCACATCATTACTTAAATCTTTTAGATTAAAGGCTGAATCTAATTTAGTATTTGCATCACAATGTGGAACATACTCTACTCCTTTATAATAATCTTCTGTAGAACTACCCTCATAAAAAAAGTCTATATGAACATTAGAATAGTTATTATACCAATTATTTGTATAGCCAATCAAATCGCCCATCTTAACAGGAACATTAATTTCACCAGAAGAAACATTGCCGGAAAATTTGCCGGGACCTGCTTCTACTCCAACCAAAGGGGCAGTCAATTCAGAAAGTCCGCCTAATTCTATATATCTAATGCAGACCGTTTTCCCTGTTCCATCTTGTCTATCAGTTCTAATGTTGACAAAAAAACCTCGTCCACCTTCTTTTGTAGTCCCAAATACACTAAAAATAACACCGTCAGTCATTGAATAGACTGGAACATCAGGGCCAACACCCCAATCTAATTTTGACCAACCATGTGTTTTACCTTCTTCATTTTTATCATATGTATGCGGCAACTGATTTGGTGCGGCATTTCCATCTATATAATTTTGGGCATACTCTCCTAATGGATGATAATAATACCTACTCATTTAATCACCTCAATCCTAAAAGTTCTGATGGTTTCTTTTTGTCTTTTGGAATATCTCCTCTAAAACTCCAACCAGTAAAACGATTTCCAAAGAAGATATGACATACCCATAAATTTTGATAATTACTGTTTCCACCGGGGAATCCTGTTATATCTTCTATATCGGCTGCGGAACAACCATTATAATATGTGATACCAGTTGTTCCGTCAGTGTTTTTTCCATTCCAATTTTCAGCATACTTATAGTGTGTGCCACTCATTATCATTTTTACAAATTCAACTGTGTTAATTCCTTCTATTTCTTTGTCTTTAAAAGATTCATATCTGCTCATTAAACCATCTTTAGAAAGTCCATGTCCCCAGTTCATAATTGCTTGTGCGGCGGCACTACTATCATCGTTTAACTGACTATCACTTAATCCATAAGCCCAATTTCTTGCTACTATTAGAACAGCTTGTGAAACTCCCAGTCCTGTCCAACCACATTCAGCAGCTACTACCCCTACCATTAATTTTACCCATTCATCTGAAATATTGATTTTTAAATCAGCTGCAGAGCCACTACCAGTATCTTTAATCCCACTAGAGTAAATAGGTGTTTGCATCATGAAAGCATAAGAATACCATCTACTGATTCTAATATCTGGGTCTAATCCATTTAAAGTTTGTGTGTTTACTTTTAAAATTTCACCGCTTGAACCATAAGGGTAATAGATACCATTATCATCAGGAATGCCAATATATTTTCCAGTGTAATCTTTTAAATTCCCTTTATCATCCATTGTAAAATGAGAATCTAAATGGTCTCTTAAAGAATAGTTGCTTCCTTTATGTCAATAAGCAAAAATTTCGTCCAAAGTAATAGCTCCATACCAATACTGAGCTTTATCTGAGTTGCCGCCACCGCCATATCTTTCATAAGGTTGAATATCAAAGTGTAGATTAGAGCCTGCATATTCACTATTTGTAATACCAATATATGTTCCTTTTTTAATTTTCTCTCCAGCTTTTAATTCTGGAGAGATTTGTTCCATTTCAATATAGGTGAAAAAAACAGGATATTCATCTGCAGTTCCACCTTGTAATTTAGCTTGCATTCTTGAATAGCCACAATCTGTTGTTCTAACAACACAACCATATTTACTTACGCCATCGCCGCCGAACCAACCAACATTTTGAATAGTTCCATTAGTCATTGAATAGACTTTTTGTCCACCACCTACGCCAAAGTCCATTTTACTAAAACCATGACTAGTGTATGTATGCGGTCTTTGGCACGGGGTAGCATCATCATCAATATAGTGTTGAGCATAGCTTCCTAATGGATGTGCAAAATAATTACTCATTTTATCACTCCTTAATCTTTAATTGGGTCAATTAGATAATATCCTTCAGCTAAACCAGATGTATCAGTAGATGAACCTCCGCCGCCAATAGAAGAAATACCATTGGACAATTGTTCTAGTAAATCCCACAAAGATGTATCAGTAAGATTACCATTTTGGTCAATAGCATAAAGATTACGAAAATCCATCCATACTTTACCATCATTAGCCATAACAATTTTAGCATTATTAATTCTTACTTCATCCGGCATTAATCCGAAACTAGACATATTTAATTTTCTGCCATAATAATCTGATACTGTGCCGCCAATATACAAACAGCCATTTTTTAAAATTGACAAAATATTTTTATATACTATATCACCATTACTTTCTCCAGATAATGCGGACATAAAAATGCGTTCAGCACCAGCAAGAATTGTTTCTCTTGAAGAAATAATAGAAGCATCTGTTGGTTTATTTTCGTTATAATTTGTGGTATTAGTTGTGGTGTTAGCAAAAGCATCCTTGATAATATTATATAATTGAACATACCCTTGTCCTGTGCAGTGAATTCCATCAGTTCTTGGAATGTTTTGAGTTTTACTATAAATGTCAATATACTTATAATTTTTAGACTTAGCAAAAGCCTCAAGATATTCGGTCTGAAACTTGTCATTTTTTTCTACGCTATAACCACTAGCATCAGAAGTAATATAAATCATTGACATAATAAAGATGTTTACATCGGATAATTTTAAATTGTTCTTTGCTAGTATAGTATCAATAGCTTCTTGATATAATTTAAAATAATCTTCTGTAGTATAATCCATATTAACGTCATTAACACCAAAAAAGAATGCTAAATTTTTAGCTTTTTTAATAGCATCATTATCATAATAAGCAGTGTGTGGAACTCTATTATGACTGTCAACAGAAGCACTACCAATACCAATTGCTCTTTCTTTTAATGGAGTTGTGGACAATCCAACTGTAATAGAATCACCGATAATCACAAAATCTGTTGAATCAATATCAACTACTGAAGAACTTGAAGCCCCATAAGTTTGAACTGATTCAGCTTTACTTTTTTCTTCTGTTTGCTTTTCGTTTTCTCTTTCGGTTTCTTCTTCGATGACTTCTGAATTTTCTTCATTTCTTACGACTTCTGAACCACCATGAATAGCTGTTTTGTTATTGATGAAAATACCAACTTCATCTGTTTTGACTTCAGATGTGGTTAATTCAATTTGCTTTCCTGTTAATTCTTTGGCTGCCCAATATTGATAACTTACACCTTCATAATTTCCGTTTATTTTATAAAGCGAATAATCGGTTTTAATATCGGTAGCTTGTCCGACCGCAAGGTCTTTAATATTCCAGCACGTTATTGTTTCTACTTGAATATCATCTGCTGTTTCAATGTGAGCATTTGGCTCATTTCCCTGAAGAAGTAATGCCTTTACAGGATAACCTGCCTTAATTAAATTATTTTCTCCATCTTTCACCCTATATAAGGAAGTATTATAAATACCAATTGGTGTGCTATCAGAAAACTTTTGGTCTAATAATTCTGGCTTAATTTTACCATCTTCTAATTCTGATTCTAAAAATTCAATACGATAAATAGCATAAGATAAGACAATTTCTATAACTTGTCCTTCATCTACTCTTGTAATTCGTGTTCTATCGTTGTTAAAATAATAATAAATAGAATTGCCGTCAGAAATATTATTAACTTTGTATACGGTAATATAGTATTTTTTTTCTTCCGGTTCTTCATCAGCAAGTAAAGAAACACTTTCTTCCGGTTTGTCTAATCCGGCTTCATGGTCGGTATCTGGAATTAAATTTCCATCACTGTCATAATTCTCACTTAAAATACTATAATTTTTACCATCGGTATATTGCTTTACAATTTCAGTAAGAGTTGAGTTTTCACTTAAAGAAACAATTGTAGATTCATAGATATAATAGCCGCCAGAATACTGATATTCTGGTTTTGCTGAAATTGTTTGTCCATTATTATCTGATTCAAGAACTTTATTAGTAATGAACATTTCACCTGTAAGACTTAATCTAGCAGAATAATCGCCCTTAACATCAGCATAATCAGAAGCCGTTTCTGTTTTAAAAATTGCTTGTCCACTATCATTATACAAGTAGAAACCAACATTTTGATTTGTTAGCTCATTTTCTTGGCGATAATCGCCAGTTAAATTAACGACTTCACCAGAACGGAATTCGTAGCCAGCTCTTAATCTTACATTATTATTTTCAATAAGACTTAAACCATATTTATTAAATCTCGTAAAGTCTACTAAACCAGAAGTGCTTGTGGCAGGACTACGATAAGCAGAAATACCATCTTTGTCCCACAAGAAATAGATATAATTCCCATCAACTATTTGAATTTTGGAAGCATCTAATTGCCCAAATTTAATGTAATCAGCATTAATACCATTTGGACCAACACCCATGTCCCAAGTTTGTCCACCGTCTTTAGAAAAATATAATCCTTCACCAGTCAGCTTATATTGAGAAGATTTGTTGTCAATTCCCTTGCCAGTTGTTCCTTCTTCATTTACGGTAATATTATCATCATTTGTATTAATAAGAGTTAAATCTCCCTCAAATAAAGTGCCTTGTAAGCTTTCTTTTGAAATATATTTTGTTGCTGTAAAATTTGCCGCTCTTTTATAAGTATTTTCATTGAAGCTTAATGATTGAACAGACGCTGTAATAGATTCAAATAAATCTTCAAAAGCAGAGGTATAATTTTGAACTTCAATTGAATTTTGTTGTGGATTATCTAAATTATAATTAATAGCTGAAATCAAAACTTTCTGTCTATTAGGCAAACCAGTTTTTTCATTAATTCCAAAGAAGTCAATATCTTCAATAAAAGTAGTATCGGCTAATTCAAAAGTATAATCTTCATCAAGAGAACTTAAATCAATAACAGAAATATTATAAGTTAATTGCGGCTTACAAGAATCTGCTAATACACTAACCGCCGCCCAATAATATTCATTATCCGTTAAATAATCACTATCAGTCCAAGTTCCCTCTTTTATATAAGGTTCATACTTTTTATAAAATTTATCGCTAATATCATTAATTTTATTTAACCATTCAGAACGCTTTAATTTCCAAACTTTTACTTGTTCATACATTCCTTTATATTGCCCGGCTTTACCGTTTGTAGTATAAAGATTTTTTTGAATTATTTCTTGTCTAAAGTCTTCCCAACTTTCAAAAGGAGGTGTATAGTCCTCATCTTCAAACCCCTCTATCATTAGTCGCCAGAATAATTCTCCACGACAATAAGAATCGGCATATTTAGTTAATAGTTCTTTTTGTATCCCAAAAGGAGTTAAATCTTTTTCATATTTTTCATCGTATTCAACACTTTGGAAATTATAAACATAATCGCCTTTTTCGTTTTTTTCTCTATGGATTAAATTAAAATAATTGTCGCTGAAAAATAAATCTTCTACAAGTCCCCAGAGAATTGTTGCTTGTTCTTTTAGTTTTAATAAATAATTTTTATAGGAATCAGATGTCGTATAATCATTAGATTCATCATCTGTTGTATCTTTATTTAATTGTTTAATTTTAAATTGATACATTCTTTGCGAAATCTTTTGTCGCTCTTCTAGTGCGGTTGTAATGCCTTCATCACTAACAATATTAGCAGCTTTTAGTTCTTTCATAGCTTCGCCAGTCATGTTAATGATTAAATTAGTTAAATCGTCATATTTTTCATTATAATAACCAATAGTTGGTAAGAAAGCAAAATCTCCTTTATCAATTCCATATAAGTCTCTTACAACCTGTTCAGCATTTAGTAATCCTTTTTGAGTATAATAAGAAAAGTCCATAATATAAGAATTTTTTCCAATATTGTCTTCAGCTGTTTCAATAGAACACATACCTGTTTTGGATAATTCACTATCAACATTTTCTACATAGAGTTTTGTTGTTAAAGAAGAAGAATCTACTGTTCTTGATATACTAGGCAAGTTTTTTTCATATCTAAAACCAATTTGTTGAACGCCGCCTTTTTCAGTCATAAAGAAAACGTGCTTTTTCATTTTGCCATTTTCATCTAAAAGAATTTTGCCGTTTTTATCAAATTCTATATAAAATTGTGGATAAATTTCAAAAACTTTAGACAACTCTTGAATCAAATTAAAACGATTTGATTTTTCTTGTGATAAGGTTCTAATTCTTCTTGGATGTTTTTCTGTCTGAAATCTATATGGACAATAACCTAATTTTTGATAAATACATTCTTTATCAAAATCGCCGCCAAAAGAACAATCACACCAACCATTTTGATAGGTTGCTTTTGTAGCATCATAATATTGACATTGTGTTAAATCAATCTTAGCCGTGATAATTTCAATATCATCTTCGGTATAAACAGTGGGGTCAGTAGCTTCTAAATAATCTTTTACTTTAAAAGTGTCTTTGTATTCATATTTATTGGTTTTTGGATTTAAGAATTTCATTGCTTCTACAAAGTATTTCTGAACACCATAAGTTTCCCCTAAAGTAATATCAGTTTCTGTTAGCAAGTCCTTTTCATGAACCAAAGAGCAATAAACCCCTTTTGAATCCGGCAATTCAAATAATTCATTAGACTGCCGCCCGTTCAATATGTCAAAATCTCTACCAGTATATTTATAGACAAAATAATTATCATCAAAGTCCATTAAGCGATTACCATTTACATCTTCTTCTTGTGGTCTAACAGTAGTATAGTCTTCTTGAATGAAGTCGTGTCCTCGTGTAAAGGCTTCAAATAATTTTAATTCATAAAGATTTACAGATTTTCGTTTTTGTTCAAATTTTAAAACACATTCTAATGTCTTTCTTTCACCAAATTCTAATATTTCAGCAATCTTACTTAAAAAAACGGTAAAATCTCTAACATCTGAGATTTTTGTTTTAATTTTCTCTTCTTCATAATAAACATCAAAAAATAAGAGTTTATTCTTAATTCTTTCTTCCGAACCTTTTAGGAAGAAATCTTTCAATCCAATAGCTTTAGAATCTTTATTTTTTAGAATGCTTTCTAATATTAAGTCTTCTTCTTTTAATGTATTATACCATTCTTTATCAACAGCAAAAGAAGTCATAGGGATTAAACGCCATTCGACTGGGTATTTTTCCCACTTGTTTTCAATTAAAGAATCTCCATCAGCTTCATGATTTAATTTTATTAGTGGCGGCGAATCTTCTTTCCAGATATGTTCACCAGTAAAATCTAAATTAAGAATTTGGTCTAAATAAGTGAAAAACTCCTCTGGAGAATAATTCGCTTGGTCAATTTTTACATAATTGTAATACTTGTCTGATAAAGTCATAGAAGTAGGAACTTGTCCTTTTGGTATTTGAGCCTTAATAATTAATTTCTTTTCATCAATAATTACGCCTTCTTCAGGCTTTTCATACAAAGGTTTTTTTGTTGTTCTTGCGTCTTTGCCGGGTTTAAAAACTAACTTATAATTACTAAAATCATTAATATATTCTAAAGCAGTAATGGAAGATTCTGGATTTACTAATCCACCAAAAACAGATACAGTATCATAAGCACTTGAATAATTTCCATCTAAGCTAATGCCGCCATAATTAGAGCCGCCATCCGGTTCTTCAGAATTACCAGAAGATGAATCATTATCATTTAACCAAGATTGAATTTGAGCCAAAGATACACCATGAGATAATCCACCAGCACAAAGTTTATAATTATATTGTGTTGATTCATCTTTTATTAATTTAACCATCATGAAATTTTTTGCTCTTGCCGCAGTAGCATCGGCATTCATGGCAGAACTAAGATAATTTCTAATTTGATTTACATTGCCTATTGCTTTTTTTTCGCCAGCATTAGAAGGATTAACACTAAAAATAGCATAATCCCCACTTAGAATAGCTTTGCCGCCATCATAATAACCTGCTTTAAAATAAAAGCCATTTCCTAATCTTGAGGTTGCTCCGACTTGACGTTTTGCTAAGCCTAAGTCATTCGTATAGTAAATGTGCTTAGTATCTTGTGCTGTTGTCCATAAAGCAGTATAAACATTGTTTAAAATAATATTATTAAACTGAATCATACTCATTGATAAAATACCTGTTCTCATAGAACCATTAGCATCTGTTTTATCAGCTGAAACATGATAATATTGATTTGTTCCAATAGGGAATAAACTGTTTTGAGTAATAGCAGTAGCACACAAACTTTTAATTTGATTTTGAGATAATTTTCCTTGCTTCACAACAAAAGCAGTGGCGGCAGTGCCAGTCTTCGTGTAAGGTTTAGGGCTAATAAGCAGCAGTCCCGAACCTCTCTTTACGGCAGACATAGCTCCATCTAATTGTCTTGAGTTATAACTAACTGATACACTTGCCATTATGAACTTTCACCTCCAGATTCTTCTTCATCTTTATCATCTGTTTCTTTTTTAAGTTGTTCTAACCAAAAGATTCCATAATAATAGTCATTAATAAATAAAGCATAAGCCATAGATTTGGTGTCATTACTTTTTGGTAGCATAACATTAAAGAATAAGGGGTCTATACTTGAGGTTGTGCCTTTCCATACAGGTTTAGCATCTGTGAGTAAATCTCCATCATTTAATGTATAGTCATAAGTTTCTGAGCTTCTGTCTTTTTTATCCTCGTCTTCTTCTTCATTATCATCACTTGCGGCGAATAGCATTAGTTGTTGAGATTGAGCTTTTGTTGTTGTTGATTTCTTATAAGTTTCATAACAATAGTCTAAATCAACGTCTCCTGTAATGCCATCAATTCTACCTGTGCGACTATATTGAAATATAACATACTTTCCTGTATATGCTGTAAGTTTCCCATTAGTTCCAAACTGAGCTACCCAAATTGGATATTTTTCTTTGTTTTCAGTAGACAGGACATTTTCTAATCCACTAGCAAAAGAATAAATACCGCACGTATAACCTTGTGATTTCATATATTCACAAAAAGCAACACTTAATTCATTTATATTATTAATGTTGCTACTTTCTTCTACATCATAGAAAACTGGATAAGTTAGATTTTTATCTTTTATAGTTTCAATACATTTCTTTGCTTCTTCTACAGCATCTTCAGCGGTTTGAGCATAGCTATACCAGTATATACCATAAGGAATGCCGTTTTCAGCACAGCCGAGAGTATTGTTATTGAATTGTTCATCAACAGAATTTTTTCCATATCCAGCACGAATTATTACAAAATCCACTTTCCCAGATTCTTTTACTTTTTTCCAGTCAACTTTTCCTTGAGCAGAAGATACATCAATTCCTTTTGCTTTAATATTTCCATCATTATCTCCTTGCCCTGAGCCACTAGAATCTTCGATTTTCCATCCAACAGCTTCAAGAAACTTGTCTGAAAAATTCTTATTATCTACTTTATAAATTTTGACTTCTGCTTTGTCAACCAAATAGTTATTATTATCTTCTCCCTCAGACCATAATTCTAATTTAACTCCACTATAATCTGTTTCTCCATAATTAATAGTTTTTGTTGACTCAATAGAAACAGTCATTGGTTCTGAATCAGAACGAATTCCAATATAAGGTGTAGTAATATTAGCTTTTGCCTTAAATAGTAAATAAGCATTATCTGGAACATCAGCTTCTGGGTTCTCCACTTCGTCCCATGTCCAATAACCATCTTTTTTCTTGTAGTGTAAAGTTGTTGTTAAAGGAGCATCGGAATTGCTTTTATCATTAAATGGAACAAAAGTTAAAGTATTCATATCTTCAAAAATATCAGCAAAAGAAATAAACTTATCTGTATCTTGTCTGCTACTAACTCCACTTAAAGTGTAATTGCCATCAATATCAACTGAACCTTGTCCAATAATAATTTTATCTAAATTTACATTATAATTTTTAGTAAAAACTTTATTTTCAATAATCGCTGCAGTAGCCCATGTTTTATATGCGTCTGCCGCTAATTCAGTATAAGAATTTTGCTTATCTTTTGGAATATCTTTTTTTTCATTTGTATAAGCTCTATAAATTAAATAATTATAATCATCTTCGGCATTACAATTTGTCCATTTTGAATATAATTCTGAAACATTCTTGTCATATTCAGCAATAGCATTCTTTAAATAATTTTTAAAATCATCTTCTGAACTTTCGATTGTTAATTCTTTTAAATCACAACTTAAAAGAAAATTATTATAAGATTCTAAAGCTTTGGTATATAGTTCTTTTTCATCCTCATTAGCTCTATGGACAGTATTTTCTGTATCATTTCTAAAAGTAATTGAATAATCGATAATAATCCAGTTTCCTGTGCTAATTCTAATGGCATAAACTTTATCTTTTTCAATATTAATTTCATTAGCGGACATTCCAAAATTTAAACAATAATCAGACGAAACAGTTCCCTCTAAATCCATATCATATCCTTTTACAATATTAGGGCTTAAAATCTCTAAATAGAAATCACTAATATTTTCATCAATAGTTTCGCCTGTGGTTTCTTCTGTCATTTCATTTGTAGATTTAACGCTTACTTCTAAAAGATTAGCGTAAGAGCCAGTATTATACTCACTTGTATCATTTTGAGTAAGTGATTCCCAGCCTGTTTCTTTGGTAATTTTTTCACCGTTTTGAACTAAATTTTTTGCTAAAGTAGGTAAAACAACTCTTGTATCGTCTTTTGAACATACTCTAAAATCTTTGCCTACGTCAGTTTTTATAATTTCATTAATCTCTTTTTCGGAATAAATATTTTCATATTCTTCTGCTTTATTGTTGTAAATTTTACAGTAGATTTCTGAATTTAAATTAAATTCAGTTCTGTCAGTAATAGAAATTTTTCTTGCGGCATAAACTTCGCTGTCGCCCAATTCTTCCATATATCCATCATAATAAACAGGATACCATGTAAAATCATCAATAGTTCGAGTATTTGGTTTAACATTGATGGAATAAGTTGTGTCGCCATCTGTTTTTAATTCATATTTAGTTGTTAGTTTAGATTCTTCTGGAATTGCCGCAGTAGCCCAATAGATTAAAGTATCTTTGTTTTTTAATTGTTCTTTTAACGCTTCATTCCATTGAGAAATTTTAATAACATAATGACAATTATTATTTACTACCGTTCCAGATTCATCAATTAAAATTTTGTCGCCGTCTTTAAAGAAAATAAATTGAATTAAATCTGTAGGACTTTTTGATTTCGGCTGTAGAGCATATTGTTTATTATTTTTATTTTTTTCATAACTGCCATATAAGGCTGGTTCTTCTGTAGCCTTATAAGCATTTGTATAAACATTGCCATAAATAAAAGATAAATCACTATATGGAACATAGATATAATCGCCGCTTAATTCTACCATTTTACTGTCGTCCAATAGCTTAAAACCATTATCTTTGTAATAATTATCCCAAAAAATTTCCTTTTCTCTTGCTGAATCATCGCCCAATTCTAAAGCTCGTTCTTCATCTGTAAAAATATTTACTAGAGTAGCTTCTTTTAGTTCATCAAACTTGCCGTTTTTTTCAACAATACTTTTATAGTATTCACTTTCTTTGTTAAAATCTTCTGACTTTACGCCTAAAGTAATTGGATAAGCTTTAATTTTTCCACCAAATTGTGATAAAGGAATTTTATAGAAACGTTCTTCTTTAAATTCTGTAAAATCACCAGTATTTAATTCTGGTTTATAGTCCCATACACTATCTTCAAGAATTGTATTCATAAAGACACCTAATTCATCTACATTGTTATATAGCTCTTCGTCAAAAGTAATTCCATAACCTGTTCTAGACAACTCATCAATAAAACTATCTTGACAAGTAAAGGTCTTTATTAAACATTTAAAATTCTTTTCTTCTGAAATCTGTTTTACATAAAATTCTAACCAGCTGTCTTTATAAAATAACTTTACTTTTTGTTCATTATAAAGCATATCAATGAATTCGTTTTTAACATAGTCTCCTTTCTCTGAGTCAAAGAACTTAGATGGCATTTTAAAAGTTAATGTATTAGTTCCTTTAATTTCTTTTTTTAATTCAATTTCTGTCGCTTTGCCGCCATAAGTCATGTTAGAACTACCAATAGTCGCTAAACGTCTTTCATTTTTAATACCATTATCACCTAAGTGTTCTTCCCAAATGCTCAATTCATATGGATGTTTTTGAATTGACATACCTTTTCTCTCACCTCTTATTAATAAAACAGTGGCGTATATTTAATCTGTGCCTTATTTAATATATCTGCTAAGCCCCAATAAAGTGGCGGAAATAAATCCCAAATGTAATTACAAGCATACCACCACCATTCGTTAATGTCACCTTTAATTCCCATTGCTGGAGCGGCATTAACTCTCCAATATTGTTGTAAAGTTTTTAAAAAGCCATATTCTAATTGCTGTTCTCTACGTTTGTATAGCTGATAGCCAAATTTATCGTCTTTTGGTAAGGCGGCGATTTCATCATCAAACCAATGCCGGAATTTTAATGCTTCATCAATTTTTGCATTTGTATTTAAATCAGTTGTTTGTTTTTTCAATTTAAGCAAATATTCTTTGGCTGCCAAATAGTAAATAAAATTAAATCTTTGTTGAATACTCTTGTATTTACCACTATCACCACTATAACCCCAATCAAAAGGTCTAGCATCTAACCAACGCTTGCCGCCCCACAAGTCTTCATCACATACAGGAGCAACTTCAATCAAAGACCAACCCGGTGGCAATTTGAACCAGTGTCCTTGTTTTATATTTTCATTATAAATTGTCTTTTTAGGCTTGTATGTATAAAAATTAGAATAAGTTTTTTTATCTTCTTTTTTATACTCTGGGTTATCTATATTATACAACATCTCTTTTTTTGTGTCAAGGTATAGTGTTGCATTTTTAATATCATCTGTAGTAATATCAAAATAATCTTCTGTAATCCACTGCGGCATCATGGATAAATTGAAATTATTTTGCCCATAATATAAATCTTTGTTTCTTGTGATATATTCTGGTGGATTATATAAATAATCCTTTATAAAATCATCATGCGTATAGGTATTATTCTGAAAAACAGCAGCATCCTTATACTTATCTAGAATTGTTTCTTTTAAAGTTTTCCAATATAATTCATAGCGTTCCATATCATTAATACATAAATCATAAAGTTCTTCGTATCTATTAGCATATTCAACGCCCTCTTCAAAATTTAATAAAGAATTTCCATTATTATCTTTTAGTAATGAAGATTGCCAATAAAATAATTTTATATAATGCCCTAATTTTTCTTTTGGAATCGGTTCTGCTACATAACAATGTTTAGGATGTGCTTTTTCCAATGAAACAGGAGTTGGAACATTCATTATTGTCCCATCAGGTAATTGCCACAGTGATACGTCTGGTTTTTTAAAATAGGCATTTCCATATTTTTTAGTTTCTTCCTCGGCAATGCTTTCAGTTGTTAAACCTGTCCAGTCTACTGCTGCTGGAATAGGTAATCTTTGAACATTATAACGTCTAATTTGAAAATGATTGCCTCTATCAGTCCAAAAGCTTCTTTCATTATTATCTAATTTTAATTCAAAATCTATTGGAATATCGCCCGGATTATAAACTAACAATCTACTACCAATTAAAGCGTTTTCGTTATTTAATCCCATATCCATATTAATATAATTTGTTTTAGAATATTGCGGCAAATAAATAAGTTCTTGGTCATAATCTAAAGTTGGTGTTGTTAATAATTTAGAAGACTTTGCCCATTCAGGTACATTATCCCAATAACCTCTTACGTCAATAATTGTTTTTTCTCCATCAGGAGTATTAAAGTATAATTCACCAGCTTGAACTTGTTCAATAGTCGGATAGCCGCCTTTCCACGGGGTCTCCATATTATTCTCAACATTATAGTATTCTTTAGTCTTTGTATTGTAAATTTTTTGTTTTTTCTTTTTATAGGGATTTTCTTCAATAGTATTAGTTAAAATAATTCTTTCTGGTGGTGTCTTTAAATAATAATCAGCTGCCCGAACAATATATTTGTTAAAGCCAAAAGCATAAGGAAAATAACAAATAAAATTTAAAGTTCCTTCACCCTTATATACTCTTTCACCTGTATGTCTATCAGTAAAACAAATAAAATTAAAATCTGGCTTTGATGATAATTTTGCTCTATAAGTCTTATAAGGGAGTTCATCAAAAATTAAATCCTTTAATTTATCCGTGGAAAATACTTGTGAAATTTTTCTCCAATTTTCTTCTGAAATATTATCAAAAGCAACATTACATGAAAATTCTCTTTTATCATAAGTCTGACCAAAGTAATATGTGCCATCAGAACCAACCACATCTGTTGTATAGTCTGTTGGGTCGGGCAGCAAATTTTTATTATATCTATCACTTGAAGAAACAACCAATAAATTTAAATCTTTTGTATGAATGTTTCCAAAGCGAAAACCAACAAAATCTTTCATCCTTTTACCTCCTACAAAAAAGACCCCTCGCCGGATTAAGGCAAGAGGTCTAAAAGTTATTTCTTTAAAATAACCGAAGTTCCAATTGGTTTGGCGGCACTCGTTATTTTTTCTTCTACTCGTTTCATCATTCTATCTACATCATAATCATTCGCAATGCTCTCTACTGTAATGTTGACCGAGACGTTTGTATCTCCATAAGTTGCGGAAACCGCATTATTAGCATTACTTGTGTTGTTAAAGATAGGTAAATTAGCTAATAATTCTGCTGCCTGTCCAATTCGTTTTGTATCTTCGGCATTTAGGAAAGCTTCCGGTTTATTCTGTGTTCCATCTACCCAAGCTGGGCCAGTATAATTTACTAAGCCACCGTCAGCATATTTGAAACCAGAAAGATTTGAAAAACTATGTGTTCCCGTTCTTTTTTTCGCTTTAGCCGCAAAATTACCTTTAGAATCTTTTGTAAGTCCACTAATTTTGCCACTATTTTTCCATTTATTATACCAGTCTTGCATTTCTTGTTGTGTGCTAAAATAATAAGAATCTGTTCCAGTAGAAAAAACATAATCTCTTTGCTTACCACTAGAGTCTTTAGAACTTTTATGTTGTGATACAGTGTTTTTCCAATCTTGCTCGCTTTGCTTTTGAGCACGAATTTTAATACTAGAAACGGCACTGGTTAAAGATTGTCCTGTAATTCCTGTGATAGGATTTGCGGCGGTCTGAGATAAACTATGCGTCTTACCTTTATCTTGCAATTCTTGAATTCGTTTTTTATCATCAGCAGTTTGATTCTTCTTGCTCTGTAAAGCCTTAAGCTCTTCGTTTTCTGCTGTGGTTAGCCCCTGAGCACCCATAGCAATAACAGTTTGAGATGCTTGGTCTGCTATCATAGAAGACATTAAACTTGAATAATAATTAGCAACTTGTCCCATATAATTCATAGATGTATTAGCAGTATCAGCAATAGCATCAGCAACAGAACTTTGAGCATCAGCTAAAGCATCTAAAGCATCTTGCAATGCTTCTCTTGCTTTTTCTTGTGCTTCTGCTACTTTTTCTTGAACTTCTCCTAATGAACGGTCAGCTTCATCTGTTAGAGTTTCACTAATTGTCGCAATAGTGGCTTCTACTTCTCCTTGTGTGGTTTGTAAAGCATTAGTAAAATCAATAGTTGAAGTTGTCATATAAACTTCTCTAGCATTATAAAGTTCTTCTAATTCATCTCTATATTGTTCAAGCTTTTCAACTGTCATACTTTCTACTTCTGGATTATTCTCAAAGAACCAACTTGTCATATCTTCCTGAGAAGCCCAATTACTAATAATTTCAGCTGCTTCTTTATATAAATCTGCGGCATCAAGCACATCTTCTAAATACTCAATTTCAGCATCTCTTGCTTCTTTCTGCGTTTCATACATTTCTTTCATAGAGTCAATTAAAGAATCTACTTCATCATCTAATAATTTTTCTCTATCTTGCTGAACTTCGTCTTCTAAAGATAAAACATCCTTTTGATTAGCACCTGATGTATCACGTCTTAATAAAGCTAATTTACGTTCTTTTTGTGCTAAATCTTCATAAGAATTTTCTCTATCTCTAAGTTTACGTTGTTTTTCAATAGCTTCCTCAAGAGCATCTAGATAATCATTATCTGCTTCTTCTAAAGCACTATATTTGTCTTTTGTGGCATCAATTTCTTCTTGATATTTTTCTTTTAGAACTTCTACTACTTTATCTTGTAAATCAATTACTTTATCTCTCGCATCTTTTCTAATTTGTTCTGCTTCATCTAATCTATCTTTTAACTTGTCATTATTATCATCAATCTGGTCTAAAAGCTCATTAATTTGCTGTGTCGTTTCCATAGCATAAGACTTTAAGTCATCATTCATAGGAGCATCAGCTAATGCTTTAATATCAATCATTACTCTATCATTTATCATAGAATAATAACCAGCATAGTTCTCATCTAACACTTTTAAGAAATTTTGAACAGACTGCTCAATAACAGCATTTTCAGCTTTTGTCGCTACAGCTTCTTGATGAATTAAATCCTGATACTTTTTAACTAAATCATCAACATTGTCTTCTGATTTTAGATTCTCAATTTTTTCTTTTGTTTCATCAGCTTGTTTGCCTAATCTTTCAATTAAAGTAGTATAGTTATATAAGTGGTCAATCGCTGGTTCATACCATTCCGTTCCATATAAAGCTTCTTGTAAGTCTTTTTGAGCATCTGCTACTTTCTTTTCAGCATCAGCCACTTTCTTTTGTGCGTCTGCTACTTTGTTGGCATTGCCAGTGGTCTTCTTTTGTGCTTCTGTAGCCTTTTCTTGAGCGTCACCATAGCCAGACAAAATTTCTACTGCCGCCGATTCTCCCATTAGACCAATATTATTTAAATAGCTTTCATCGTTCAAAAGCCTATTTAAGTCTTCAATTTGCTTTTTAGAGCCGCTTATTGCATCTGAAACACTTTTTTTCTCAGCAGATAGTTCTGCTGGATTAAAGCTAACAATACCACTAGTAGGAACATATTTTCCTTGTAGTAAGTTCATTGTTTGTAATTGAGAAATAATTACATTGTTTAATGAAATTTGAGAACTTGTAGCATTTAATTGAGCTTGATATAGCTGTAATGTAGTGAGCTTTTGTTGTTCCTCACTAATAGCTTGCCGCAATTGGTCTTTTGCTGCTTCAACTAATTGGTCTTGAGTTAAAGCCAGATTTACATAAGCATCTCTAAGTGCTTCTGTATCAAGAACATAGCCATTAGAAGTTGTTTTAACATAATCATTAATATCTAACTTCATAGTTTTTAATTCATCAGCTAAAGACGAATAATCTGAAAAATTGATGAATCCATTTGTTAGTTGATTTTCAATAGCTGGTTGAATTGTTTTACTGAAAGAATTAACAATATCATCTAATTTACCTTTAACTTGGTCTTCAATAGTTTTTAAAGCACCTTGAGTATCTATTTTTAAATCCAAAGGCCCCATATCTTCAGCCATATCATAAAAAGCTTTAACTGCCACCTTAGCTTCATCACTAGTCATTGATTCTTCTAAAACATTAATAATAGATTCCTTTGCTTCTTCAATGTTTGTCAAATCAGTATTAGCAAAATCAGTAGACATTAAAGAGCTAAATTCTTTAGCAGTTAGATTATATTGGTCTTTGAATTTTAATGCGGCATCAGCAAAATCTTTGGCTGTGTCTTCTCCAAGTCTATCAGAAATATCCGCCATACTTAAAGCAAATTGATTAATTTGGTCTGTAGTCCATGTAGAGAAAACATCTTTTCCATATGTTGTAAAACTTGAAGCATCTGAAAGAGCTGAATTTAAAGCATCAATATACTGTTGTTTATATTTATCAAATTCTTCTGCATTTATTTCAGCAATCTGATAAGATTGTAATTGGGCGGCAGTTAATTCTGGAACTTTTTGGGCAAATTCAGTAATAGATTGCTTTTGCTTATCGGTTAATTTTGCTACTTCAAGTTGAGCATCAGTTAGAACTTTATAGGCAGGAATTATAGTATTAAGTGCATCCACAAGTTCTTTTTTGTTTTTATCAAAAGCGTCTGTATAAGATTGTTGAGTATATCCATATAATTGTAGTGCTAATTTTTCATCAAAATCTAAATAATCCCACCAAACTAAATTCTCTTCTGTATATTCTTCCACGTCTTCAATATTGTCTTTAACCTGCTCAGCAGCAAAATTAGACACAGCTTCAGATTCTTCCGTTGTTCCTTGAATAGTACTTGATAGGAAAGCGATTTGTTGTTTTTCAAAAGTCTCTTTAGCTCTTCTTAGACTATCAATAGAACTATTGAGCTGACCTTGAAATTTATCTACATAGACTAAAACTCCTTCGTATTTTTTAGAATCAGGATTTTCAA
This sequence comes from uncultured Clostridia bacterium, assembly GCA_937895935.1. GTDB lineage: Bacteria > Bacillota > Clostridia > Christensenellales > UBA1242 > HGM11367. The sequence goes on along the minus strand of CALBKX010000015.1, from coordinate 2,667 downwards.
TACCTTGTAATAAATCAGTTAAAGCTTTGAACTCTTTGGAGTCGCTCTTAAGTTCTTCATAATCTCCTAAGCCTAAAGAATTAAAAATAGTTTGCCAATCAAATACCTCACTTGCCATGCCATCCATAATATCAGCCATATAACCTGATTCGATAGCTTCATTATATTTATCTAACCGCTCCTGTGCGGCTTCTAACTCTAAATTAGCAACATTTACCGATTCAAAAGCAGCTACGGAATTTTTTAAATAACTTTCTTTTGTAGCCGTTTCAGCCATCTGCTTTTGATTATCAACCATACTTTGCCATAATTCAGCTTGAACTTGCAATTGTCCAGTCGTCTCATCATAACACGTTACAATTTCAGGAAATTGCTCTCTGATTTGAGAAACTAATTCATTATATCTTTCTTGTTCTTCAGTTGTTTTAACTTGTTTAGAATTCAAAGCTTCATATTCTTCTTTTAAATCACTCATGGATTCTGCTGAATCTTTTGCTTCTTTAGCATCAGTTGTCGCTGAGTTTGCTGTATCTTCTAACTCTTCTAAACGCTTTTTTGCTGCCGCAAGTCTGTTTTCAATTTTGTTATCTTCAATTTCTTTTATTTTGTTTTTAATGGCTACCACACCAGCAGTTATTAATGAAATAATTGCTGTAATAGCTAAAGTTGTAGGAGCAACGCTTTTAATAAAACTTTTAGCACCTTGAATTCCCATGCTTGTAAATATTTCAACAACTTGTGGAATCATCGCCACCAATGGTGCTCCTCCAGTGGTAGCAAAGGCAGCAAAAGGATTATCAGCTAATAATCCGGTTGTAACCGCTGTTGTAAAAGCGGTTGAAAAAGTTTGTCCATAAACAGCACCACGAGCTTTTATTAAAGATTCTTCGTCAGCGTTTTCAAGCACAGATAAATCGGCTTCATATTGGTCAATTTCAGTATCTATATTGTCAGTTTGTTCAATATTTTCAGTTATATTACCGAGCAGCTCATTAAGCTGTCCATCTATTCTTCTTCGTTCACCTAATATATTCTGTAGCTGTGTTTGTTCTTGTTCCATTAATTGATAGTCTTGCTGGTATTTTTCGTGTTCTGTAGACAACCAACTTTCAGAAGAAGAGGATGATTTTAGTAAATATACAATTTGTTCGTCTTTAGCATTTTTTGCCCACTCAGTCCCTAAATGCTGTCTTACAGCACTAATACGGTTGCTCATAGACTGCTTTCGTTTATTTATTGAAGATTGTAATTCAGCTGCTCGATTTTCACTATTTAATTCTTCAAGTCGAGCTTTTAAACGCTCAACCTTTGCTTCTGCTTCTGTAGTATTTGCTTGTATATTAATTTTTTGTTCTTTTAAATTATCAATTTCTTGTTTTAACTTTTCTATTCTTTGTTCACTATCAGAACTTAATCCTATTTTTAATTTTAAACTCTCAGGAATAATTTTTTGAGATATTTTCTCAAAAGCATTGCCAATTGATGAGTTTATTGTTGCAATAGTTGAACTCATTCCTTTGACAATATTTGTAATAACTGTTTTTCCAAAAATTAAAAATGTCGCTGCTAAAGCTGCATAATCCCAACCAGATAAATCATTTAAAGATTGTAATAAATTATTGGCTGAATCTGCCGCTTTTTTAAAGAAATCACTGTTAACAAATGATTGTCTTAAAGTTTCCCATGAATTTTTTAATCTTTTGGTTTTAAATTCAATGGTTTCCATATTTTTGGCAAATTGTTGTTGTGATTTGCCTGCCGAGTTGTATGCCGCATCAATTAATTCCATTGTGCGGTCATAATCACTCATCATCTTTATTTTTAAAAGCGATTCGCTACTTCGCTTCTTCTTATTCAGAACTTATAATTTCTTATAAGAAAAGGTCATATCTTATCATTTCTGAAATTTCCGCTTCAGGACGCTTGTCCCTAAAAAAATGACCGTCGAACCTTCACCTAAGCGGTGCTTGGCTGCTGATTATCCAATCTTAATAATTTTTAACTTTCGCACATAAAATTTTCTTTTTATGCTGTAGTTTATTAAGCTCTAAGGATTTTCCAGCAATTCAAATATTGTTGCCTGATTCACAAGCAATAAATCTTGATTGTTCCGGACTAATCACGATTCATGGCTATAGCCTATATCATAAATACTTATACGTTAATCCATTAAAACATTTACCATTTCTTCTAATAGTATTCCTCATAGAACCCGGTAGAATTCCAATTTGTCTCGCCGCATCACTTGCGTTTAAATATACATTTAAAAGTTCTCCTTTGTCATTATATTCTCCAACTTTTCTAAAATCCCAAGCATTAGTTTCATCTGCTGCTTTTTGCATATTTTCTTGGTGAGAAACCTCTTCTAGATTAGATAGTCTATTGTTATGCTTATTGCCGTCAATATGATTAATATCTGTATTTTCTTTTTTATAATTTTTAAAAGTTTCCCATACAAGGACTTGTCCAAGCATTTTCTTTCCTTTTATAAGATAAGAAATATAGCCACAAACAGACTTATGTCCTTTTAATATTGTCTTTTTAACACCTTTTACTCTTCCTAAATTAGAAACTAAATAACCTGTATCTTTGTATTCTTTCCAAATTTCATTATCTAATTCTTCTTGTGTAAAATCATAAAAATTCATTTGTCTCACTTCCTATAAA
>CALBKX010000014.1 GCA_937895935.1 uncultured Clostridia bacterium | reverse complement strand
TTAATTTTGCAAATGCGGTAGCATTAATTTTGAACTTGTTTCAAAATTTACTTCCAATAGTCAATATTGTGTGTTAAAAATTTAACCTATTGTGTGGTTTATTACAAGGAGCGACAAATCAAGCGACAATGCAGAGCATTGGCATTTGAGTTTGTGCGACGCAGCCTAAAAAACTATTGGAAGTGCAAAATTTTAATTTTGCAAATGCGGTAGCATTAATTTTGAACTTGTTTCAAAATTTACTTCCAATAGTTTATATTAATTACACTTTCCCCATTGACTAAAAAAAATCTAGAAAGTTTTCTTTCTAGATTTTTAATTTTGTTAACTTCTTGCATTAAGTTTAATGCCAGGGCCCATACTTGTTGCAACAGTAACATTTTTAATATATTGTCCTTTTGCTGCAGCTGGTTTTGCTTTAATAATTGCATTCATTAAAGCTTCATAGTTTTCAAGTAATTTTTCTTTTCCGAAACTTACCTTACCAATGATAACGTGAACATTGTTTGTTTTATCTAAACGATATTCAACTTTACCTGCTTTAACATCATTGATTGCTTTTGTGATGTCCATAGTAACTGTTCCGCTTTTAGGATTTGGCATTAAACCTTTTGGTCCTAAAACTCTAGCGATACGTCCAACAACACCCATCATATCTGGAGTTGTGATACAAACATCAAAATCCAACCAGTTTTCATTTTGGATTTTAGCAACTATTTCTTCAGCGCCAACATAATCAGCACCTGCTTTAGCAGCTTCATCTGCTTTTTCGCCTTTAGCAATAACTAAAACTTTAACAGATTTACCAGTTCCATTTGGAAGAACAACAACACCACGAACTTGTTGGTCAGCATTTCTGCCATCAACACCAAGACGGATATGAAGTTCTACTGATTCATCAAATTTTGCTTTAGCAGTGTCTACAGCAAGTTTGATTCCATCTTCAACTTCGTAGAGTTTTGATTTATCAACTTGTTTTGAAGCCTCAGCATATCTTTTACCTTTATTCATAAAAACCTCCTGTGGTTTTAACAAACTGCTTTAATTAACTAGCAGTTCTCCCACTTAACCTTCTACAGTAACTCCCATTGATTTAGCTGTACCAATAATCATTTGCATAGCTTGTTCAACTGAAGATGCGTTAAGGTCTGGCATTTTAGTTTCTGCAATTGACCTAACTTGTTCCATAGTGAGTTTTCCGACTTTTGTTCTGTTTGGTGTGCCTGAACCAGACTCAATTCCAAGTGCTTTTTTAATTAAAACAGCAGCTGGTGGAGTTTTAAGCACAAATTCAAATGACCTGTCTTGATAAATAGTAATAACGACAGGGATGATAAGTCCTGCTTGAGAAGCAGTTCTATCATTAAATTCTTTGGTAAATGCCGCGATGTTAATTCCATGAGGTCCTAAAGATGAACCTACTGGAGGTCCTGGTGTGGCTTTACCGGCAGGCAATTGTAATTTAACAATTGCATTAATTTTTCTTACAGCCATTGTATTATCCTCCTTTGTGGTTTTAGCAAGGTGTGTGTAAGATTAACACCTCTCCCACTTATATATTTAAACAAGCGTTCGCTTGGTTAAACCAATAAATATTTGTTTTGACCAATTATTGTTCAATTTTTCTTAATTGTTCATAATCAAGGTCAACAACAGTTTCTCTGCCAAACATCTCAACTTTGACTTTGGCACGTGAGTTTTCTGCATCTACAGAAACAACTTCTCCAATCATAGTGTTTAATGGTCCTTCAACCACTTCCACTCTATCGCCCTCAGCAAGGTCAACTTCTATTCTTACCTTTTCAAGTCTTAATCTTGCCACCTCGTCAGGCGTTAAGTCAAGTGGACGTCCTTTTGGACCAGTAAAACCTGTTATTCCACGAGTTCTAATTACATTATGCCAAATATCATCACCGTAAATCATTTTAACTAGCAAATATCCCGGCATAACTTTACGTTGGACAAGTTTCTTTTTACCATTTTTTTCCTCTATAACATCTTCCATTGGTATTACAATGTCAAATATTCTATTAGTCAAATTGTGGTTTAAAGCCATTTGTTCTAAGTTTTCCTTAGCTACATTTTCGTAACCAGAGTAAGTATGCAAAACATACCATTTTGCATTTTCCATATTTTCGTTTTCCACAAAGCCTCCTACATATTTTTAGTAAGTAATTTGTAAAGTAAATATAAAAGTTGGTCTATACCAATAACAACAAGCAAAAATATAAATGTAACAGATAAAACAACGATTGTTTGTTTAACAACCTTTGGAAAAGTTGGCCAAGTAACTTTTTTTAACTCACTGACTGTAGCTTTAACTTTTCCTGCTTTTTTTGTTTTTTCTTTTTTACCTTTGTTGTTAACTGGTTTTACAGTTTCCAAATTGCTTTTAGCTTCTTCTACAACAACTTGTTCTTCTAAAGTTAATGGATCTTTATTTTCTTCTGCGATATTATCGCTTAATAGCGTCATAAATACTCCTTTAAATCTCTATATTCTTTTTTAAACAAAAAGACATAGTAAAATGTTTAAAATTATTTAAGAAATAAACTTTAAGATTTGCTTATTTCAATTAAATAAACATACTATTTTTAGTTTACTTTGTTTCTTTATGAACAGTACGTTTGTTGCAACGTGGACAGAACTTTGTGATTTCTACTCTGTCAGGATTGTTTCTTTTATTTTTTGATGTAGCATAATTTCTCTCTTTACATTCAGTGCATGCAAGAGTTATGTGTGTTCTAGATGGATTTGCCATATTATTTTCTCCTTAAAAAATAGCACCCAAAAGAATGCTTATGGCATAAATATATCACACCCAATATCTCTTTGTCAACAATTATATACAAACAATTTTATTAATTTAATAATACTAACGTATGATAATATATACTTTAATTAAATTATTGGAAGTTTTGTCTGAATGCACCAAAGGTATATTCAAGCAAAACTGATGTTTATTCAAATTGTGATACCACAAGAAATTTTGAGGTTGCAATAAGCTAAAGCAAAGCGAACAACACAACATCACATAGTTTGTATAAATGACATTAATCTTTAAATTTAAAAGAATAAATAACAAGAAAAACATTGCTCACAAATCTAATATTTGACTTTGTTATAGCGATATTCTCCCCATATAAAAAACAAATATTTTTAACATTTAGGATTAAAATTAATTTTTTTTAAAAAAATAAAAAAATTTTTAAAAAGTTGTTGACTTTGCAATTTCTTCGTGCTATGATAACCTTGTTTTCAATAAAACATCGCACAAATATTCCTCAGTAGCTCAGCGGTGGAGCAACCGGCTGTTAACCGGTAGGTCGTCCGTTCGAACCGGACCTGGGGAGCCATAAAAAGCCTTGCACTCGCTTGGCTTTTTTTGTTTTTACTCTCCGGTTAACATTTTGCTTTTGTCAAAAAGCAAAAATCATGCCTTTGGCATGTGCCGGTTGCGACAGCAACAAGCTGGGCGCCAATAAAATTTGTTAAAATTTTATGCGTACGAAGCGATCAGCGAAGTTAAACCGGTAGGTCGTCCGTTCGAACCGGACCTGGGGAGCCATAAAAAGCCTTGCAC
>CALBKX010000013.1 GCA_937895935.1 uncultured Clostridia bacterium | reverse complement strand
AAGCATAGAACGTAAAAAGCGAAGAGGAGCAGTGAAAGTTCTCTCTTCGCTTTTTGTTATTAAATTGGCATTATTTTATTACATTTGTTAAAATTTTAGACTATTACCTTCAGTTTTACTAATTAAAGGTAGTTGGTTTTATTATAGAAAAATCATGTTCTTTAGTTTAAATATTAAATTAAAGCCATTTTCTATTTCAAAAATAATCAATTTTTTTTGCAGAGATTTAATATTTCTTTAACAATCATTTCATTTGATTTTGTCCCTGAAAGAGCATAAGAAAGGTTTGTTTGATTTTTATCAAGCGATGAGAGTGTTTGTAATTTTTGTAATAAGTTTTTTGTGGATAAATCGCTTTCCATTAACACTTCTGCCCATTTATGCTTTTTAAAATATTCTGCATTTTCTATCTGGTCGCCTCTACTTTCTGCTTTTGATAAAGGGATTATTAGCATTGGTTTTTGAAGAGCCAAAAGTTCAAACAAACTATTTGCACCACCTCTGCATACAACAATGTCAGAAAGAGCAAAAAAATCTTCAATGTTATTTGTAAATTCGGTCTGATAATAGTTTGTAAAATTTGCACTAATTTTGTTGTTTTTTCCAGTAATATGAAGAATATTGTAATTTTTTGTAAGTTCAGGCAACGAGTCTTTTACTAAATTATTAATATTTTTACTACCTAAACTACCACCAAAAAATAAAACAAAAGGCTTGTTTTTATCAAAATTTTTAACATTTATTAATTTGGATTTATCACCTTTAAAAATTTGTTGACGAATTGGTGAACCAGTACACACACACTTTTTTGATATTTTTGCAGTATCTTCAAAAGAAGTGCACATTTTATTTGCGAATTTTAAAATTATTTTGTTAGCAAGTCCCATAGAATAATCGCTTTCGTGTGCAATAACTGGCACTTTACACATTTTTCCGGCAATTGCCACAGGTACAGAAACATAACCGCCTTTACAAAATATAACATCGGGTTTTATTTTTTTTATTTCTTTTTTAGTTTTGCAAATGCTTTTTAACAATTTAAATGGTATTGCCAAATTTTTTAATGTAAATTTTCTGACTAGTTTTGTTGTAGGTATTGGTATAAATTTAACATTTTTATAATTTTTCAAGATATTTTCTTCCATACTATCAGGACTTCCCAAATAGTAAATCAAATTAAAATTTTTTTCCAAAAGAGGAATTAACGCTAAATTTGGCATTATATGTCCTGCAGTTCCACCGCCAGTTAAAATTATTTTTTTCATTTAAAATCTCCTAATGTATTTATATGTAAATAAATATAAAAATACTTATCAAAAGGTAAAATAATTATGCTGGTTTCTTTTATGAAATAAAAAACGCATTTGGTAAAAAACAATTTCCCCAAATGCGTATTTTTCTATTACATAAAAAAACTGCAAAGAAATTGCTTCTTCAATAATTTCTTTACAGTCATTTTTTTTTGGTGGAGGTGAACGGAATCGAACCGATGACCTCCTGCTTGCAAGGCAGGCGCTCTAGCCAGCTGAGCTACACCCCCATAAATGCTAACGGGATTTATAATAGCATTAAATAAAATCATTGTCAACATTTTTTTGACAATTTTTTTAAAACTTTTGTGAAATGTAAGGGTTTTATATTTACGCAAATAAAAATAAAATTTTCAAAATCTTTTGCGAAAGCAATTTTCACGATGGAGACCTTTAATGGTCTTTACGTTTAAAAGAAAAACTTTTGTGAAAGGAAAATCCTTATATAGTAGGTGGGAACAAACATTTTAAGGGATGTTATTCAAAAGTTAAAATATAGTTAAAACAAAAAATTAAAATTTTTGAAAGTGAATGATATTTGCATATAAAAGGTTTAATTTTAAGAAATTTTCGTTAAATAATTATTTTTGTATAGTATGTATAAAGTAATAAAATTCGGTCAATAATTTTGCCAAGGAGTTAAAGAGGTGATAAATGAAAAAGATTGGCATAATATTTTCGAGTTTGATTATTATGTTATTAATAATTCTAGGAACGACATATAAACAAGTTAATAAAGATTATTTACGCATACATATAAGAGCAAATAGTAATGCTGAAGTAGACCAATTGATAAAATACAAAATTAAAGATTCTGTTGTGCAAGTTTTGACGCCTTTCATTGCAAGTTGTTCTAATTTTGATGATGTAAAACAAGTTTTGAGTGACAATTTAATGGTTGTAGATTCTGTTGCAAACACTATTTTAAAAGAAAATGGTTTTACATATATAGCAAAAAGTAAGTTGTGTGAGGAAGAGTTTCCAACAAGAACATATAATGGGTTTACATTGGAGGCAGGACTTTATGATGCTATAATTGTTGAATTAGGAGAGGCAAAAGGAGATAATTGGTGGTGTGTGGTTTATCCACCTTTGTGTTTTGTAAATTCAAGTTCAGGTAGTAATGTTGTGTATAGATCGCGTATACTTGATTTGATTCAAAAATTCACCAATAGATAAGTTTATTAATAACTTTTTTGTTTCTTATATAACAAAACAAATGTAAGATATTTTATTGCTATATTTTTTGATTCTACTAGATTAAAGTACAAATTTTTAATTTTCAACGTGCAAAAAGCACAAATTAATTAAATTTATGTTCGTAAAGAATTTTTTGGCTAACAAAAATGATTCTTTAGTGGGCATAATTTTTTTATATTTTGGGGTTAAATAGATTTTTTCAAATATATTTGATAAATGATTAAATTTTATTGATTATTTTTTTTCTTTTTCTAATAAAACTTTTTATTAAAAAAATTTAATAATTTAATTTTTCTTGCACAAAATAGCAATATCAATAAAAAGGAAAGGGCTATGGATAAAGTACATATTAAATCATTTAAAAAATTTAAAAGAATATTCATTTTTAGCTTAATTGCAATTTTTGCATTTGTTTTAGGTGGGACTTTGTATGCTGTCAACTATTCTACTTCTAGTCAAGTAACGGCAGTAGCTACAACTTCACAAAACAAACAAGTACAGCAAAAACTTAAAGACTTAGGTTACTATAATGGTGCCATAGATGGAATATTTGGTAGCAAAACTGTTCAAGCAGTAAAAAATTTCCAAAGAGATTATGGTCTTACAGTTGATGGCGTGGTAGGTAAAAATACATTAGCAAAACTGGGACTTTCTAGCGGAAATGGTTCTTATTCTTCAAGCGACATATATCTTTTAGCAAAATGCGTTCACGCTGAAGCGAGAGGAGAACCTTATGTAGGGCAAGTGGCAGTTGCTGCTGTTATATTAAACAGGGTAAAAGATCCAAATTTCCCAAACACAATTTCAGGTGTTATATATCAGCCTTGGGCATTTACTGCAGTTAATGATGGACAAATCAATTTGGAACCAAATCAAAGTGCATATAATGCTGCTTCTGATGCAATGAATGGATGGGATCCAACATATGGTTGTATTTATTATTACAATCCAACCACGGCAACAAGTCAATGGATATTCTCAAGACAAACGGTTATTACAATAGGAAAACACGTTTTTGCTATTTAAAAAATAAAAAGGAGTAATTTATGGCAAATGTAAAAACAAAATCAAAAAATAGAGCAAACATTGGACTTGTTATAGCTTTATGTATTGTGAGTGCATGTTTTATAGTTACCTCGATTTTATGGCTAACCAATATCTCAAAAGTTAGTGATATGGGACTCACAATCGAAAATGTTTATGAACGTAACTTTTATGATTTGGTAGATAATGTCAACAATACCGAAGTTAAACTATCTAAGGTTTTAGCGTCCAGTCAAGATAGTTATTCTAGAAAACTTTTAGGAGAAATAAGTAAAAACACAAACAGTGCAAGTTATAACTTAAGCAATCTTCCTATTTCATTAAATGGAATTGATGAAACTAAAAAATTTATAAATCAAATAAGCGGTTTTACTGGCACATTGTGCGACAAAATAGATAGAGGGCAGGCTTTAACACAAGCAGAACTTGATACTCTTGAAGACATCTATGATAGTGTTGTACTTTTAAAAAATCAATTAAGTGAATTTAATGATAAATATATCTCGCAAGGTTTTAACATTTTTGTTAATGGAAATCTTTTAGACGGCGATTATAACAATTTCACTTTAAAAATTCAGGGCATTAAAGGAAGCGATGTTGAATATCCAACTATGATATACGATGGACCGTTTGCAGATGGACAGTATAATAAAGAAATTAAAGGTTTGTCTGGAAGTTTGGTGTCAGTTGATTATGCTAAACAAACTATAAAAGATTTATATCAAGTTGATGATAAAAATGTTACTTATAAAACAGAAACACAAGGTAAATTTGATACTTTTGATTTTGAGGTTAAGCTCAAGGATGAAAATACTAATCTTTATGTTCAAGTAACAAAAACCGCAGGAAAATTTTTAACTATAAGTGGTTTTGGCGAGAAAAAAACACGAAAAATGGGGCTTATGGATGCAATTTCAAAAGCAAAACAAATTGCTTCAAAACAAACAGGTGTAAACTTTGATTGTGTATGGAGCGATGTTGTTTCAAATGATGCTTATATAAATTTAGCACCAGTTGTAAATAAAGTTGTCCTTTACCCTGATTTAATTAAAGTAAAAATAGATTTAGCGAGTGGAGAAATGATTGGCTATTCAGCAACAAGTTTTTATACAAATCATACATCAAGAAATCTCCCAAATGCAGAGTTTGATAAATCTACTGCAGATTCAAAAATACCTAATGGCTTTACTGTAGAAATGTCAAGGCTTTGTTTGGCACCTATTGAATATGGTGAAGAAAAATTATGCTACGAATATAAATGCTTAAAAAATGATACCACCTATTATATTTACATCAATGCAACAAATGGAACTACTGAAAATATTTTAAGAGTTGTTGAAACGAATGATGGGAATAAACTCATGTAAGGCGGGTAAATTATTCGCTTCGTTTATGGATGACGCCTCAAAGGGCGTCATAACCCGCTCATCGAATTAATTTACCCGCCCGAGGGAATAAAGCCACTTGGCGAAGAGAATGCTTCGAAGAAAAAACTTTTGTTTGAATTTACTTATGGATGTGGCTCTAAAGACCCCCATAACCCGTAAATTCAAATCAAAACACCTTTTTGGGGTGAAAGCCACTTGGCGAAGAGAATACTCCGAAGTGTTAAAAATGTTTTAATGTTTTTGATTAATCATTTTTCCTCCCCTGCCAAGGGGAGGTGGCAGTCAAGAATTGACAGACGGAGAGGTTTTTTAAATGGTTTAGCGTATTTATTTGGTAAAGATATTTTCCCTCCCCTGCCAAGGGGAGGTGGCTTGCAGTAATGCAAGGCGGAGAGGTTAAAATATGTAAATGTTTG
>CALBKX010000012.1 GCA_937895935.1 uncultured Clostridia bacterium | reverse complement strand
AAAGACAAATTTCTGTTCATAATATGAAGAATATGGAACAAGACGCATTGCACGCATTTTTTCAGAATAGCCAAGTTCTGCGGTTGGGATACCTTGAACCTGCTTTGCAATAAGCATTACAGAATCACCAGAAGTTGCACTTGCCAATTCTGGAAGTGTTACAATTTCCACATTTGGTGCATACTTTTTAACCATATCCCATACAGATACATTGTAGTCGGTAGCTTTTCCGAGTTCTACAGCTGTTCCCGGTGCTACTGCTAAAACGAAATTATCAGTCTGATTAATAAAGCCCTGACTTGCGGTGATAATCTGTTTGAACAATTTAAGGATATCATTATAGATATCTTTTGTAGATTTATCACTCCATGCAGTCTTACCATCTACGGATGCTGGGGTAAGTGCTGCAGGAATGTTTGGTTCATTGAGTAAACCATAAATTGACATGCCTTCAATGCCAAGTAAATCAATTTTGTTAGTTGCCATATCAATGACGGTAGCAGCAGCTGTCTGTTTCTGTGATACCAAATCAATCATTGCACGTGCTGAACGTTCTTGTTCAAGGTCTCCATATTTAATAGTGGTTTGACCCACGTACTGTTGACGAGTAGGATATGCCACGTTGGTATCAGCACTTGCACCATTTCCGTAATCGGTATATGGAGTTACATCACCAACAGGTTCAACGGTACGAAATACTGCAAAATCAGTAGTCCAGTCGCCTTTTTTAGTTTCTGGAAAAATTTGTCTTGCATTACGTGGTGAAAGTAAAATATCAATAATTTTTGAATCAAGATAGTTAGTAAAAATTCCCGGTACGCCACTATTTGCTGGAGTGGACATTGCGGCATCATTGGCAATTTGTGAACGGTTCTTGTCAGTAATAAAGTGTTTTGCTGAATCAAAGATAATACCTTTTTCTTTCAGCTTTTGAAAATTATCCATATTTATATATTCCCTCCCTCTTAAAGTTGAACACTAGTAATAATTACAACTTCATCCTTTTTTGCATCTTCAGCAAAATAGAAGTTGGTTTCAACCGCATTTTCAACAGTAGCTCCAGCTGTACCGGGGACAATAGTGCCATCTGCGGTATTAACAAATACCTTTTGTCCACGGGTAGCAGCTGCGGTGGTGACTGCAAAGAAATCACCTGCTACCATAACGTCTACTGGTTGACCAGCTGGTACTACATCGCTTGCACCATCTGTAATATCTTGAAAGGTATACGCATTGGCACGGTGAACAAATCCGAGTGGTTTTCCACTACCCGTATTTTCTACCATGCCGTTATCAGTAGCCCACACAAATGAACCAACTTTAACGTCTGATTTAGCAATGTAACCTTTGGGGGTTGAAATATGTGGATTAATGCTGGCAAATGCACCGGGAACACCACGTGCGATGCCTGAATTAATTTCTTTTTGAAAGCCTACAGCCATTCTAAAATCCTCCTCTTAAAATTAATTATCCCAGAAGTCCTGCAAGTTCTTCTGGAAGTTCTTCATTAAGTTCGATATTGCTATCATTAGCAATACCTTCTTTTTTCGCATTGTCTTTCAATACTTTAATCATGCCTTCACAAGTTTCTTGTGAATAATCTTTACTATCATAGCCTTTGGTTTTAAGTGCGAGCTTGTAAATATCAAGGGCACTATCAAATGCCATGGCGTCTTGTCTGCCAAGAATAAATTCACAATCTCTAGCAGCTTTTGACAGGTCTTTCATATGAGCAAATGCTTCTTGCTTTGCTTGTTCCTTTACCTTTTCAAGGCTATCACCTGTTACGGTTGTCACTTCTTTTTCACCTCCATCATTTCCTTTAGCGGCTGCCATACCATCAGCAAATCCAGCTTTGTAATCATCGGAATCCTTATTAATGGTTGGGGTAGCTGGTTCTTCATCGCCAGTGCTTTCAGTAGTAGTTGTTGGTTCTTTTGCTTTTGAATTTTCTACAGCTGGCGGATTTTCGCCCTGTGTTGGTTCTGGAGTAGGTACTTCATTAGTTTCGGGCGTTGGATTAGAATCATTAGCTTTGCCCTGTTGTTTCTTTTTCTTATCTTCATTTTCTTTTGCCATTTTCAACTTCTCCTTTATCTTTTCATTACTATCGGCAACCTTAACGTCATGCCCTGCTCTTCCCTCTGCTACAAGTGCCACATGGTTTCCCTTAATATTTCTCATAACGAAATCATAGGGAACGCCCTCAAATTCTCCTGCCGTGAAATCTGGCTCGTAAGCATACGCACAAGAGATTTCTCTAGCTGTGCCATCTTCGATAGCTTTTATTGCGTCTGCGTCTGTGATAGAAAGACTATTCTTTAGATATGTACCGTCAAACGTTGCGTCCGTTCCAGTACTCCCTACAATGTCTTTTTTATCTTGATATTCCGCATTGATTTCATGATGGTCTAAAAGTAGTGGCAAGCCGTTAAATGTATCAACCGCTTTCTTGAGTTCATCGGGGTCTCTCAAAGCATAATAAATGCCGTCTGGCTTTAGCCCTTTCTCTTTATAGTTAGGTATCTCACTTCCTAAATACGGATTAACGCAAGCCTTTGAGATAGGTGTTAGCTTAACATGCATATAACCATTACTGTCTATGGTTCGCATTGTCGGTTCTGCGTCAAATACTATTTGATTTTTGTTTTTCATTTTTTCACCCCCTTTCTATGCTATTCTTCAAAGCCGGGTATGACAGGCACAAATTGACAGTTGCAATAAATAAGTTCCCCCGGCTTTACATAATCCTCCACATCCTCATCATACAATCCTTGTTCTAGGTCAAAGATTTCCCCATCAAAATTTAAATGAGTAATTCTGCTAGAATGTTCTCCCGGTACATGAATCCATCTTCCTTTTTGTAGCCCGTACGATTCAGCACTAGCAATAGCCATTTGTTGAGTAGCTCTGTTGATTTGGTCTCGTGCTATGAGTGCCGCTTTATCGGTGCTTATCTCTGCCACATCCCTTAATCGGCTAGTGAGATATTCCATGTCACGACCTTTTGAGTAAGCTGTCATAATAGCATCTTGAGCTTGTGCAGCTGCATACATAGGTAGCGACTGCCACTTGCCTACGCTATCCTTAACTACTTCCTTGAGTACCGCCTTTTGATAGCCCTCTTCGGTGTTTCGCTTAACAGTAAAACCATATTCCTCTAGCTTTTTAACTATCAAGCTATCGGCTCTCTTGTATGTCTTTTTTGACATCCATTGAGCAAGTTCTTTGGAAAGAGAAGTAAAGCGTGGATACCATTTAGCCCTCATCTTTTTCATAATTAGGATAATAAAATAGCTTTCCATGGAATCGTTAGCAACTCCATTGGAAAGCTGACTTTTAGCTATGTGTTTTTTATACTCTGGCGTTATCTCTTTGATAATATCCTTGTACATCTCACGGACAAGTGATTGCATTTGCCGTCTCATTCGCATTTCGGTGTATATGTCGGGTGTACTACGTCCTAGGTTGCGGTTCTTCTTTTCCATGCTTCATCGCCTCTTGTTCCTCTGGACTGTATGCACTTAATGGCGGTTCTGGCACTTCATTTGGATTAGGTGGCAAATCATAAGCAGTAAGATTATCATAGCCACTATTTTTATCCTCAATAAGTCTATTTCTTACTTCTTCTGCCCCAATTGCCCCCAAGCCTACATAAATAGAATCAGTTTCCGCTTTGACTTTATTTGTGTTAGCCTGTGCCATATCTGCTTCATCTGACAATGGCAAGAATTTAAATTCTATGTCCGTATCAATTTTTCCAAAAATATTAAGCTGAAGGATTTGCAATACCTTTTGAAGGTTATCCCCTAACTGTTGCTCCTGTAAACTGGCGATATTATCATAGTGATTTTTCATGTCGCTTTCACCTGTTGCATTAAATCCTGCTGGACTAATGCCCCATAGCTTAGTTGCTGGCTCATTAAACATGCTGGCTAAGTGTTCCATTGACTGTCGAACAATATCAATAACTCCAGATAGGCTATTATTGAATATTTGCATATCTTCGCTTTCTTTGTCGATAATAGCCATTCCTTCATAGTCCCAGTTATTAACAAAATACTGACATCTGTTTCTAACGTCTGTATCTGCTCCACCGCTTAATACATCTTGCATGTCTGTTTTTAGTACAACGAGTGCTATCTTCTTTAGCAGCTTGCTGGCACTTTCACGGTCTTGCGTATAGTGACTAACTGCGTCAAGCACCTTTTGTGCTAGTGAGATACCAAAAAAGTTATAGGCAGGTTTTAGCATGTTTTCCAGTTCGTTTTCCCTAAAAATAAGAAAACGACTTGCGTGTACCGGGATGCCTTGTACGTACCACACGTTAGGCTTATAGTAGTTTTCACTTATTGGATTATTGGCGTTATAAATACCGGGGTATACAACGTATGGGTCTATAATCTTAAACCCTTTTAAACTTCCTTGTTGAAACGTCCGTGAATCAAGTACCAAAGGATTAACTAGTTCTTTTGTATCCTCTCCTGTATCAATGAACACTAAACATCCGCCTAGATATCCGTTCTTTTCACTAGCTTCACGGAATAACTTTTTAACATGAAACCTATCCATAGCTCGTTCAAGCCGATTAATTGTGTCTCCAATATCAGTATCGCTTTCGCCGCTTCGTACTATCTCGCCCCATTTGCGTGTCATTTCTTTGGCTCGCATTTCTACGCCAGAACGAATTAAAGGATTTTGTGATAGACCAACTAACATGGTATAGCCGGGAAACGCTGGCAATCCTTCTTCAGAAAGATTATCCAAAGCATGAGATAAGAGACTTCGTACTGGTGCAAAACAAGAATCCATAGCCATTTTCTGTTGCTTCGTTTGCTTTGGCTTTCCGATAGTCTCTGGAATCTTGTATTTATCCAATCTTTCATCTGTCGGAGTGTTGTTTGGATTTACCCATTTAGTTAGCAGGTCAAACCTAAATTTCAATACCTTTCACCTCTCGTTCTCAATTAGAAAAATAAAAACCCGTGATTTTTCGCACTAATTGAGAATTAGCGTAAATTCATCGGGTTAAATTTAAGTGTTGAAGTGTTCATTTTTTCTATAACGCCTGTTAATGCATCTTCAGCATCGTCATGAGCATTTCTCCCTTCTCTTTGGAATTTACTTAAGTGTTCATAAAACTCTTGCCACTTGTCATTCCATCCTATAGGGAAAAGCACATGCTCCATAACTGCGGTACTATTTGACAAAATTCTAGCGATTTTGTTTTGGTTTTGATGAAACCAGCGAACCTTACACCTATGGTTCTTTTCATCGTTTCGCAAATGGTTCTCTACTGCCCTTGCAAATCCTTTACCACCGTTATTACTTTCTATGTCCGCTATCCGTACATCATACAAGGCAAGCCGTCTAGCTGTTTCGTTTTCTGTATATTCCATCGGTTTTTGAGTGTAAAGCACATCTAGGATATAAGCATCATTGTTATACACGCCATAAATGATATTGCAAAGATAGTCACTGCCTTCATCAGCTGTATCGCAATAAGACTTGATGGCAGTAAATAATGGATAGCCTCCGCTATCACAAGGTACTTGCTCATAGGTCTTAAACTTCGTATATAATCGCCCTTTAAGGTCTATAGGCTCCTGTTGATAGTTGGCACTCCACACATCAAGCCCCATAAGTTTTTTCTTCTTATCGCAAGAGTCCTTAGACAAAATAGAATCACACAACATAGTCCCATTATCTTGCACCGCTTTATAATTGATATGTTCAATTTCATCTGGCTTGTATATCTCCATAATTCTTCCTGCTAAGTCATCACTTGCCCATCTTGTCATAATAACAAGTATCTTTCCGCCCTCTTCTAAACGGGAAAGCATAGTATTAGTAAACCAGTCCCAATGCTTTTCTTTAACGGTTTCACTGTAGGCTTCTTGCGAGGACTTTATAAGGTCATCAATACATAGGAAATCAGCACCAAAACCAGTAGCGGTCCCTTGTGGTGATGTAGCTAGGTATGAGTTATAGTAGCCATCTAAGCTCCATAGATTCATTGCTCCATCACCATCTCGAATACGCACATCAGGGAATATGTCACTATAAACAATCCTATCAGCATCGCCTTTTATTTCGGATATGTCATCTCGCACTAGCTTTGAGAATCTGGTAGAAAGCGTGTCGTTGTATGACCCCATCATAATTTTTTTATCAGGGTAATTACCTAGTAGCCACTCAATAAAATGGCTTGCGGTAAAGCTCTTTCCATGACGTGGCGGCATATTAATAACCATAACCTTTTTGTCAGAAGTTACGAATGCTTGTAACCTTTCACAAAATTCTTTTAGATAAAATCGGTCTGATTGATAGAATTTAGGATTTTTCACACGACAATAGAACCACAAAAAGCGGCGACATGCTTCTGTTGTGAAATCATAGACGCCTTGTGCTTCGTTTATCATTTTCCATTTCCGTTTCCTTTTCTATCAAGAATCTTTTCCATAACCGACTTAAGTTCAGCATCTGACAAATGGCTGGCGGCATTTTCTTTGTGCTGGGTTTCTATATTTCCTGCTATGTTCAGTTTTTCGATATATCCACGCTTTTTGCCCTTGCACTTTAAGAAAAAGATAATTGCCGTCATGTTTCCCTTTTGAACTGCTTCAAACAGTTTAACTTCTCCGAGGTCCAGCAATCTTTCAACGCCACGACCGGCTGCTTCTTTAAATATTGGGTTTCTTTGCATGCGTCCAGAAATTGCACTGCGTGAATAAATAATTCCCTTGTGCTTTCGTAACCATACGCTAGCTGATTCTTGTACACCACCACTATTTTCAAGTGCTTCTATTAACTCTTCGTCCGTTGGTATCTTTTTTATAGGTGTGACTATTTGACTAGTATTTTCTTTTTTATCTTCTTTCGTATTTCCTTTTGCTTCTTCATTTTTACTTACCTTTTTCATTATTGTACCTCCTTTCGTGTATTTTTTTTAACCTATCTGTTATTGATTAAAGTTAAAAATTTTTCTTGATACTCCGTATTCTCAAACACTCCGCTAGTCTCTAGTGTCACTGTTTTACTTCCTGCTTTCTTAATTCCTCTAGCGGTAACACAAGAATGCTCCGCTCTTACACGTACAATTACATCATTTCCAACGACCATCTTCATGACATCGCAGATATCGTATCCAATTTTTTCTTGTAGCTGAAGTCGTTTGCAGCACATGTCCACGATTCTAGCTACCTTAGATAAGCCAATCACTTTACCGTGTGGAATATACCCAACGTCAATATGCATGTTGTACATTAATGCCAAATGGTGTTCGCAATAGGAAAAAGCAGGAATATCTTTTACTACAACCATTCCTCTTGATTTCGTCGGAAAAGATTTGCCAAACATTTCTGCAATTTCCTTATTGGTATGGTATTCACCTTCCCATACTTCCTGTAGCATTTTAACTACTCGCTTTGGTGTCGCTTCGATGTCGGCATGATTCTTTGGATTGATTTTCATTGCTAAAAGTAACGCAAAAATGGCGGCTTCTGCCGCTTTGTTATTTACTTCCATGTTTATACACCTCTTTTCATTGGGTCCCAGATAAATTTATGTAATTGAAGTTGTACTCTCCAGTTTTCCATATTATTTTTTTGCATGTAATCCACGATTTGCGACGGCTTAATTTGTCCAAATACAGGACTGATATATATAGGACAGCATGGTTCATATTCATCGCATACGCTTCTAGCCTGTTCAAGGTCTTTGACACTGCCAACAACAAATTTCAACACATCTTGCGGTCTTAATGCTTTAAATGTTTTTGGTAACATCGCTTTACTCATTGCAGAACAATAGCATTTATAATCCACTGTGAACCAAGTATTCGGATAATCAAAATATTTTGTGATGTCCATACTGCCATTGGTTTCAATGTTTACATCGTGACTATGCCATAATTCTTCGAGAAGTCCATGTACATCTTGATACAATGGTTCACCACCAGTTAGCGTGACATTATAATGCTTTACGCCTTTAATAATATCCTCGATACTCATTTCATGTCCTTCGTTCATGGCGTATAAGGTATCGCAATAAGAACAGCGAAGGTTGCAACCAGTGAGACGAATAAAGGAAGCGAGTTCTCCTGCTCGCTTTCCTTCTCCGTCAATGCTATTGAAAATCTCGTTTACTTTAAGCATCTGCTTCATAGATTGCCACGTTTCCTTCGCTTTCTTGAACTTGTACCTTTACGCAATGCGGAATCTGGCTCTGTATCCATTTAGCTATATTTTCTGCCGTTGGATTAAATCCAGTAAATTTTTCATTGAGATATTGGTGGTCGAGCTTTTCTTTGATAATATTACTAATCTTCTTGAAATCTACGACCATTCCGTTTTTGTCCAATGTTTTTGATTTGCAGGTGACATAGATAATCCAGTTATGCCCATGAAGGTTTCTACACTTGCTCTCGTAGTCGAGATTAAGTTTGTGAGCCCCTGCTACTTCTAATCGTTTAGTTACTGTATACATGTTAATCTCCTATATTTTCGTTTGAAGATAATTGTAAAAATCTATAATGTCTCGTTCTTCTTTTTGCCCACGTCCAGTCTTGCCACTTAGTGCATCTTGAATAATATTTTTCTTAATATAGCTATGTAAGGTTAAAATATTATCTTTGTTAAAAACGAGCATCGGGTTTATATCGTTTTCTTGCATACATTTATAGAATGCTACCGCTTTTCTAAAGCAAGGTTTACAACTAAAGCAAGGCTTTCCTTTTTGTGGATTATAGCAACTAAAAGAATTTTTCCAAGCTTTTAAAATTTTCACGTTTTTAGAAAGCTTTGATTCTTTTTGTAGATACAGGTTTAGAAGTTCATGCTTACTCTTATCCTTATAAGCAAGATTTATCTTTATTTGTTTTCCTTCTGTCCAATGTTGCTTACTATAGAGATAAGAAAGTAATTCCGATGCCATATCGGCAAATTTATACGATTTATCTAAAACTCTATCGCCAGCAGTAGCACCTAAGCAAATTTCTTCTCCATAGTTTGTTGCCAATGCTACAAGATATAAATTCCGCAGTGGAATAATTTTGTCATTTCTTTCCCACTTACTTAAATCTAAATCTTCTACGATAACTTCTTTTGGTAATTGCTTAATCTCGTTCTTGCTATATTCTGTATGCATATTTACATAAAGTAATACATCTGGATTCCATAGTTGGCTTATTAGCCAACTATCCATACCTCCGCTATATAAAAGTACCTTTTTCATTTAATATCTCCTCTGATACATGTATTTTTGATATTTTATCCATTCATTTAGGTTATGGGCACACAATTTGCTTAAATTTAATTTATATCCATTTTTGTTTACACTTCTATTAATAATCGTATGTCCATTAAAAAAGCATACTTTCCCGCCCCATACGGCAACCTTTGACCACGTACATGAATCAACAGAATACCACGGTATCTGATTAATATACTTAAATTGAGTAAATCCTAATCCATGAACCTTTACTCCACGTTCTTTAGCATATGTAACCAGTTTGAAAATTTGACTAATTGTTAAGTTTTTTCCAACAACCATTCCGCCAATTGCTATATACTTATACTCTTTGCATAAATCTTTGAAACTTTGTACGCCTCGATTAGTATGCCATACTGGAATAACCTGTTTTTGCGTCTTTGTTTCTATTTTTTTACGCAACTGAATTACTTTATCGTATCCTAGTGTTTGGTCTACATCCATTTCAAAAAAGTTTTTTACATTATAGTCGTTAATGAAACTAATTTGTCTATCAACAAATAAATCCAATTCTCTTGACGTAATGTTTTTCTTTGAATGAACAAAAGTAAATGCCCCACTATCCATTAAAAAATGTTCTCTTCCTACATCGTTTAAAACTTGTAAGCAAGTCTTAGCTCCGCTGTAAAATGTTTCCAATAAAAAAAGTGGTGGATTACTCTTTATAACCTTTTTTCTGTCAGTTGCGTTTACACCAGCACACGATGCCGCAAGATACACTTTCATATTTCAAACTCTTTTCCGCAATGTGGGCAAGTTACTTTTTTCGGTTCTTTCTCTTTTGCTTTTTCATCTTTATAAAAATCTTCATCGTTAATATCGAGTTCTGATGGTGGTATAAATCCAAAATCTTGCATATCTATATTTTCAATATCGTCAAGTTCAAGATTGAGCTTTTCAAAATCCCAACCTGCCAATTCTGTAGTCTTGTTATCAGCAAGCCTGAATGCCTTAATTTGTTCCTCTGTTAAATCATCTGCTAATACACACTGTATTTTTTTTAATCCTAATTTTTCAGCAGCTTTTTTGCGTGTATGACCGCAAACGATAACCCCATTTTTATCGATAACGATAGGAACTAAATAACCGAACGCTTTGATTGAGTTTGCTACGGCTTCTACCGCATTATCGTTATTTCTAGGATTGTTTTCATACTCATAAATTTCATTAATATTCTTTTCCGCTATCTTCATGCTGTGTACCTCTTTCTTACATAATAAAAAGCCCTGCTTTCACAAGGCTTCTTATTCTCAAAATTCATTTTTTTACAAAACTTTTAAAAACTAAATATATGTACCCAAACACACTCACAATCCATACATAGTCCCAGAAATCCATATTTGCATAATCCACATGAATTGCAACCATGACGTACATAATTCCCATGATTAATAACAAAATTTTGTCCCTCATTTTCTTTTTTCCTGCAAGTGTGGTATATTGATAGTAGGGTCAGCGAGGTTTTACCCTCGCCTTACCACTACCGAGCCTTTATTCTGCTATTTTCGGAAATCTCTTATCAGTTTGATAAGCGTTAGCAGTATAAGGGCTCTTTCTATTCCTAACCATATGCTATTTTGTAGCTGGTCAAGAAATTGATTGAACTCTTGCAAGATTTTTAACCTCCTTTCGTAATATTTGTGGTTTTCCCCCACAACTATATTATACTACACGCCCATGCGTTTGTAAAGTATTTTTCTATACACAATAAGATTTTTGGCAGGGGTAGGTAGAATCGAACTACCACATATCGGAGTCAAAGTCCGATGCCTTACCATTTGGCGATACCCCCATAAACAGTAAAGCCGTGAGCGGTTTATATCGCCCACGGCAAGCATACGACCTCCACCAGTCATACACCCTGTATTTTCGGCTCGTGATTATGCATTAACCAGCCGAATGATTAATGCCCCATCTTTACATTGCTGGTGGGTAAGCATATAAACGCTATCTTTTGCATAGCGTTATGGCGGAGACTACAGGATTTGAACCTGTGACGCCTGTTTAGACGCTCTATCTTAGCAGGATAGTGTAATCGACCAACTCTACCAAGTCTCCATGGTGTATAGGGTAGGATTTGAACCTACGAAGTCATCGACAACAGATTTACAGTCTGTCCGCTTTAGCCACTCGCAAACCTACACATAGTTCCAGATTAGGCAAAGGATTTCTAACCGTTAGGCTACTCACATTCGTGAACCCAACTGTATCTCTGGAATAATGAAAATTATTTATAGACTGTTTTCAAAGTCTCACTACACATATTATGTAGCAATTTGATAGAATTAGGCATTTCCCTCGATTGTTACGAGAAAGCACTATATCCTACACTTAGCAGGAAAAGTATAGGATTGGTGGGAACAGCAGGAATCGAACCTACATTTAATCAGTTATGAGCTGATAGCTTTACCGTTAAGCTATGCTCCCATAAAAACTAAAAACATCCGCACGCTTGAAGGTGTTATTTACTAGTTACCTATCTCACAATGCCGTTAGGTTTAGATGTTTCTAGTTTTAGTGTAATTTCCGTTTATAGAGTGTAAATTACACATGAATGTCTCTTGTTTGTTCCTAACAACAAACTACGCCACCGCTTATAAAGTTGGCACAAGATATTTGGCGACTAACTTTTCTTTAACGCAACGAAAAGTTTGAAAATACGAACAATTAGATGTTAGCTGTCATCTTTGATTTGTATCCCCCTAGATGACTAGTGGTGTTGA
Source organism: uncultured Clostridia bacterium (assembly GCA_937895935.1). GTDB lineage: Bacteria > Bacillota > Clostridia > Christensenellales > UBA1242 > HGM11367. Next base: position 425 of record CALBKX010000012.1, on the reverse strand, counting down.
TTTTTCCATGGCAAAATCAACGCTGGCGGAGATGGTAGGATTTGAACCCACGCCCGACTTGCATCGGCTCGCAGTTTTCAAGACTGCTCTCTTAAACCACTTGAGTACATCTCCATATTTCAGTGTTCATCGCAATCCCTATCGATATGTAATATATAATATACAATCAGGTAAATTTTATAGGATATTTCAACTATTATAAATAGCAAAATAGAATATGAACACTGATTTATCCGCTAGGTAAAAACGACTTGAATGTGAGCAAAAATGCTAGCGGTTCTTTTTGACTATTCGTGGGTTCTTGCTGGGTTTTGCCCAGAAATTAGGCTTCGCTTATTACTCAAGAACCATATCGGGGCGTTTGTAGACCGCCCCATGCTTTTATCTTCGTAATGGAGGTACATCGCATGAAAGCAATGTCATGG